>CAMOZS010000139.1 GCA_946631075.1 uncultured Bacillota bacterium
TCCATCAGCTTGTCCACCTGGTCCAGGAAAGGCTGGGTCTCGAAGATCTGGGAGCCGATGTGGCTGTGGAATCCGTGCAGGCGCACGTTCCGAAGATCCCGGGATCTCTTGACGAAATCAGCGGCCTGTCCTGTGTCGACCGCGACGCCGAACTGGGAGTCGATCCGGCCGGTATTGATCTTTTCCTGGGTATGGGGGTCGATGCCTACCGTGATCCGCAGCAGGATGTCCTGGATGATCCCCTTCTCACCGGCGATCCTGTCCAGAGCCTCCAGCTCATTGTAGTTGTCCACGATGAACCATCCTACGTGATTGTCGATGGCATAGTTGATGTCCCAGTCGGTCTTGGCCGTGCCGTGATAATAGAGATTTGCCGGATCAAAGCCCCCGGCCAGGGCGGTGTAGATCTCTCCCGGAGAAACGACGTCGGCGCCGAAACCCTCGGACTGGATGATGGGATAAAGACCTTTGAAGCAGAGGGCCTTGCCTGCGTAGAGGGGACGGGACCCCTCGGGCAGGTACTTGCCCATCGCTTCGGTATAGGTCCGGCAGTTGGCCCGGATCTGGTCTTCATCCATAACGTAGAGCGGATTTCCGTATTGCTCCGCCAGAGCCACTGTGTCCTGTCCGCCGATGGTCAGGTGGCCTTCCTGGTTGATCCCAAGGTTATCGTATAAAAGCATCTTCTTCGCGACCTCCCGGAATTCTTATCTGATCTCGATGCCTACGTTGCGCATCGATTCTCTCAGTCTGTCCGCGTTAGCTCCTTCCATCGGATAGAGGGGGGAGCGAACTTCGTTCTGGCAGTATCCCATGTAGCTCATGGCAGCCTTGACCGGAATCGGATTGACCTCGCAGAAGAGGGACCGGATCAGGTCGTTGTAGTGGAGCTGCATCTGCATAGCTGTCTGGGTGTCCCCGTTCAGGTAGGCCATGACCATGTCGTGGGTCTGGCGGGGGAGCAGGTTGGACAGAACGGAGATGACGCCGATTCCGCCGACGGACATCAGGGGGATGATCTGGTCATCGTTGCCGGAGTAAAGATCCAGCTGTCCGTTGGTCTTTGCCATCAGGTCTGTGATCTGGGAGATGTTGCCGCTGGCTTCCTTGACGGCGACGATGTTCTCATGCTCGGCCAGGCGGACATAGGTCTCCGGTGTGATGTTGACCCCGGTCCTGGACGGAACGTTGTAGAGGATGACCGGCGCGCCGGCTGCATCCGCGTATTCGTAATAGAGCTTCACCAGGCCGTCCTGGGTGCACTTATTATAGTAGGGAGTTACCACCAGAACCGCGTCCGCGCCGCGCTCCACGCATCCGCGGGTCAGCTGCAGTCCGTAAGCGGTATCGTTGCTGCCGGTCCCTGCGATGACCGGGACTCTTCCAGCTACACGGTTGGCGGCAAATTCGACCACATCCTTGTGCTCCTGGTCGGAAAGGGTGGATCCTTCGCCGGATGTTCCCGCGATGACCAGGGCATCAACGCCCTCCTCGATCTGCCAGTCGATCAGCGGTCCAAAGCTGTCATAGTCTACTGCTCCGGTCTCGGTAAATGGTGTGATAAGTGCTGTTCCTACGCCTGTGAATACTCTTGTCTTTGTCATTTTGTTTTTCCTCCATAACATCATCAAATAGGTTCTGTTATTGAGATGGGGCAAATAAATAAGGTGACGATCCGAAGTCGCCACCTGTCATTCTCACGATGCAAAGGCTGGACATCACGCAGTCCGCCGCCTTGTACCGGAAATATCGCCCAGGATAGCTCTCCGCAAATTCTTGTCGTCTCCGGATCTTCCGGAGCCTCTTCGCGACAGTCGGACAAATCTTATTTCGTCCGCCCAGCAGACTTCTCCATGCAGGGATGGTCCGCTTCGGCGCCTGCCCCTTTCACCGGTCCGGCTCTGCATTGCCTTGGCCCGGTTACTGATGACACAGCGCATCCTCTATCTCAATGAGCACATATTACTATTGCCTCTTCTGTTTGTCAACACTTTTTGTGGGATTTCACAAAATTTATTTAGATTTATCGTGTTTTTGATGTGACAGCACTAAAAAACCGGCGCGATCCGGGCGAAAATCCCGTTTCGAATGCCGGTTTGACGGTCATATCGTTTATTGCCGATCCTCAAACTGTCCTAGGGCAGCGGTACCTTTCCTTGGTCTCGGTGGAGGATCCGTATTCGATGGCCTGGAATGGGCAGCGGTTGATGCAGGCCATGCAGTGTATGCAGCGGCCGCTCCATACCGGATGGCGCTTGGAGCCTTCCGGCCCGTCCAGGTAGATGTTCTCGGTCGGACATACTTTGACGCACTGTCCGCAGGCGGTGCAGTTCTCATTATTGTGGAATTTCCGGTCAGCGATGATGAACTTGTAGAAGCCCCAGTTCATGATCATGCTCTGCAGCCTGCCGCCGCCGATCTCCTCCAGATAGACTTCTTCGTTGATGTTCTCGGCGATCCGGTCGATCTTCTCTTCGGCCCGGTCGACGATCTCCAGGGCTTTGTCCTGTTCCGGAGTGTTGAACATGGCGATGTAGTTCTCGGGCATGACGACCGGCGCGGTCCCCTTGTAGTCCATACCCATCTGGGACGCGACAGCCTTTGCATAGATGCCGGCTCCGGCGATGCTGGTGCCGCAGGTGAGAACGAAATAGATCCTCTTGTCTCCGGTCAGTTTGGTGCTGAGCAGCCAGTCCCTTACGATATGGGGCATCTGCCAGGCATAGGTCGGCGTCACGATGACCCATGGGGTCTCGGAACTGAGCTCCGAATGGTCATCCGTCCGCAGGCGGTCAAAAAGGTTCAGCGCTTCATCGCCCGTTCTCTGGGCGATCCGCTTGGCAACATATTCACTGTTCCCGGTTCCGGAAAAATACAGGATCATAACTACTTCCTCCTGTCTGGTATTCTACCACAGAACAGAAAATAATGTTATACTGTTGTTGTATTATCCTGTATTAATATGAGAATTTCCCGGGAAAAGGAGAAGGGTCGAATGGATAAATTTGAGCAGCTGAAGAAAGAGTTTGATCTGCTGCAGCGTTCCTGTCAGGATCAGCTGGACGATCCGAGCGAGTTCGAGTTCTACGTCGAAATGGCTATGCTGCGGATCTGGAGCGCCAACGGCAAATATTCCGAGGATTACGCTTCCGCCATCGAAGCCATCAGCGGCAAGCGGCGGACCCCGGTGCAGATCACCAGGGCTATGCTGGACAGCGCCGAGCCGGCGGAGGTCTCCAAGATCCCTTCCTTTTTCGCCCGTATCGTGGCGGACGATTTTGCTGACGGCGGCCACCGGGCCAGATCCTTTATCGGCGATCTGAAATCCCTCCTTGCGGGGGCGGCCTTTATTAACGGAGACTTCACCATCGAGGAGTCCAACATGCTGTCGGCGGAGCTGAAAAAGCTGATGATGTATTCCATCAGCCAGGGGGTCAAGGTGGACTATTCCACCGGGCGGATCCGGACCCGGATCACTCCCCTCAAGGATGACAGCTACGTCGATCCCGAGACCCAGGCGGCGGTCAGCGCCGAACTGATCTTCGACGCCCTGGACCGTGATTTCCTGCGGCCGGCCGGTCAGGATGGCGCGGGTTCAGGCGCTGGTAAGAGCGGCGCGGATGGGTCCGGCGCTGGCAGAGGCGGCGCGGACGGCGAGACCGGGCGGACCACCAATGAGGCCCAGCAGATCAAAAGTCAGGTGGAGGTCAAAGAAGACACCCGGACCATGGAGGAGCTGCTGGATGAGCTGGACGCTCTTGTCGGCCTGACCAGCATCAAGGAGGACATCCGCAGCCTGATGAATTTCATCACTATCACCAAGCTGCGTGAAGAGCGAGGCCTGTCGGTGCCCGCCATCTCCTACCATCTGGTCTTTACCGGAAATCCCGGTACAGGCAAAACGACGGTCGCCCGGCTGGTGGCCGGTCTCTATCACCGGATCGGCATCCTGCCCAAAGGACAGCTTGTTGAGGCGGACCGCAGCCAGCTGGTCGCCGGCTATACCGGGCAGACTGCCCTGAAGACGATGGATGTGATCAACCAGGCTATGGGCGGGGTCCTCTTCATCGACGAGGCCTACGCTCTGGTCAATGATGATCAGGACAGCTTCGGCAAGGAGGCCATTGAAACCATTCTGAAGGCAATGGAAGACCACCGGGACGAACTGGTCGTCATCGTCGCCGGCTACACGGAGCTGATGCATAAATTTATCGAGTCCAACCCGGGCTTCCGGTCCCGGTTCAGCAAATACTTCGAGTTCCCCGACTACACCGGTGACCAGCTTTTGGAGATCTTCAAGACCTTCTGTTCGAAAAACGGCTACCATCTGACAGAGGAAGCGGAAGCTTACCTGCTCCTGCAGTTCAATGAAATGTACGAACATCGGGATTCCCATTTCGGCAACGGCCGGACCGCCCGCAATGTTTTCGAGAAAGCGATCCACCAGCAGGCCAACCGCCTGGCAGGATCGGACCAGCCTTTGGGCTTCGGCGACAAGCCGGCGGAAGATGCCGGGGATGCGGATGACCAGGCGAAGGATGCCGAGGTTGCGGATGACAAGACCAATGTAACCGATGAGCAGCTGCAGGAGCTGACCAAGGAAGACCTGGAAGCTGCGATCGAAGCCGAGAATCGCAAGATCGAGATCTGACGATTCCGCAAGATTCTGCCATCAGCGCCTTTACAAGGCCATTTGGCAGAATTCTCCTCGTCTACAGG
>CAMOZS010000140.1 GCA_946631075.1 uncultured Bacillota bacterium
TCCGCCAAAACAAAACAGCGCTTTCGCGCTGCTTTGTTTTGGCGGAGACGGTGGGATTCGAACCCACGTGCCCTTGCGGACAACCGCATTTCGAGTGCGGCTCGTTATGACCACTTCGATACGTCTCCTTATTGATTTATCCTGTCCGGCATACTTCCGAACAAATGATAGTATAACTGAAATCCGGCGGCTTCGCAACCGGAAGATTTCCTGTCTTTGCTAAGGAAAGGCCGTCGGTCTACTCCATATTCTCGAACTTCTTCGTAGCTGTGAGATAATCGTTCAGGGTCCCCAGATGCACATAGTAGTAGGAAAACCTGTCCTTCTTGACGACCTGGACCAGATCGGCCTGGACCAGCTTCTTCACGTGCTGGGAGATCGTCGCCTGCGAATAATCGAAATAGGCGACCAGGTCCTTGTTGCAGACCTGCCTGCGCTCCTTGTTCTGCTGCATGATGTAGCGAAAGATCTTGATCCTGGCCGGATGGGCCAGTGCGTCGGAAATTTGTGCGATCAGCAGGATCTCTTTTTCCTGCATTTCATCCAGTTCTTTGCGAAGTCTCATTCTAGCTCCTTATCTTCTCTGCTGCTTCCTATTTAAGTCCAAGCTGCTGGGCGTGCTCCTCCAGCCAGGTCAGTACCGTATCCGCCAGGAACTCATATCCCTCCGGCGTGGGGTGGACCCCATCCAGGTATGCGCCGCCGCCCAAAGGCTGGCCCGTCCCTTCCTGTCCGCAGTCCCCGGTAAACTCCTGCCAGGCTGCTCCGGTATCGATAAACAGTTCCCCGCTCTGCCGGATCAGATCCGAGAACTCCCCGATCTGCCGGTTGATCCCCTCGTAGTCGATGCCAAGGCCCGCCATCCACATCCGGCCGGCCTTTTCCGCGTCCACCGCGATCGGGGTCATAAAGACCGGGATGATCCCCGGGCCCGCCCCGGCCTCATCATTGCCGCCGGTCCCTTCTGCCCGGCCCATGTCCGCCATCTGCCGCAGGTTCTCCATACACTGCGAAGGCCCAGCCTCCCTGTAGATGAAATCATTGGTGCCGGTCATGATGAAGACCGCCCGCGGCTCATGCTCCAGAACATCGTGTTCGAAACGCCTCAGGATATCCGCGGTCGTTTCCCCGTTGGCCCCCTTGTTGATCACATCCGCGTGAAAGGTCGTCTCCCCCGCTTTGATCGCCGCCCGGACCAGCCCCGGGAAGCTCCTGCCCCGGCTCATGGGAAAGCCGTTGACGATACTGTTGCCTATAAATACGAGTTTGTTCTTCATAGTATACTCCAATCAGCGCAGGCTGTCGATGCCTTCATTTGCCAGAGCGTCGCAGCGGTTGTTCTTCTCCGTCACGTAGAGAAAGTCCTCATAGGAAAACTCCGGCCCGTTCCATTCAAGGAACTTGGTGTACAGCTTCCTGAGCTCCGCCTCCTGACTGTTCAGGCTCACATGGCCCTTGACCCGGAAAAAGGAGATGTCATGCCGGTCCAGATAGGGAAGGAGAGCCTGCCAGAGATCCTGGTTCTCCACCGGCTTTTTCCCGGCAGTCTTCCAGCCGTTCTTCCGCCAGTTTTTGTACCAGCCTTTGCGAAAGCAGTCCATCAGATAGCTGCTGTCGGAGAAGACCCGGATAGTCTGGCCGTCCTTCTTCAGGGCCTCGAAAGCCCGCAGCAGGGCCGTCATCTCCATCCGGTTGTTGGTGGTGTTGCGCTCGCAGCCGAACAGTTCCTTCGTCGCGGTCCCGTATTCCAGGACCGCCCCCCAGCCGCCGAGATTCTCCTCGCTCTGGTTGCCGGCACAGCCCCCGTCTGTATAGATCCTCAGAATTTTGTCGTCGTACATATTCGCTCCCCGCGGATGCTCCGGTGCTCCCGCTTACTTGTGATAGGTCTCGTGACGGATGATCTTGAAGCTCCGGTAGATCTGCTCCAGCAGGATCACCCGCATCATCTGATGAGGGAAGGTCATGGCCGAAAATGACAGTTTCAGATCCGCCCGCCGGCTGACCTCTTCCGACAGGCCCAGTGAGCCCCCGATGATGAAGTCCACCGTGCTCCGCCCGTCGATCCCCAGCTTTTCGATATGCTCCGCCAGATGCTCCGAGCTGAAAGACTTCCCTTTGATCTCCAGAGTGATGACATAATCACCCTCCCTGACCTTCTTCAGGATCTCCCGGCCCTCAGCTTCCTTGACCGCCTGCTCATCCGCCGCCGACGGGTTGGCCCGAAGGGGGCTCTCTTTCAGTTCGGTGATGCAAAGGCTGCAGTAGCTTCCCAGCCGCTTGGAATACTCCCGGACCGCCTCCTGCCAGTATTTTTCTTTTAATTTACCGATACAGATGACGTTGATGTTCATTCTACCACATAGAGCCTGCTTCGCTCATCCCTTTTGGCTACCTGGACCTGCAGGTCGCCGCCGATATAGATCTCCTGTTCCTCCAGCGTGTTCTTCACCGCCAGCATGGCCACGCTGGGATCGTTGTTTTCCCTGGACAGATGGCCCAGAAGGACCTGCCGCTTCTTCTCCCTCTCCGAGGCGATCCGGCCCAGACACTCTCCGGCCGACACGTTGGACAGGTGGCCTTCGTCCCCCAGGATCCTCTGCTTGAGCGGATAGGGATAGCGGCCCATCAGCAGCATCTCCCGCTCGTGGTTGGCCTCAAGCAAAAGCAGGTCGGCGTCCAGGATCTCACCGTAGATCTGATCGGTGATGCAGCCGGCGTCCGTGCAGATACTGACCTGCCTGCCGCATCCGAAGATGGAGAAACCCACCGGCTCCGCCGCGTCGTGAGGGACCGGAAAAGTCCTCACCTGCAGGGTCCCCACCTGAAAATCCCGTCCGGTCTCAAAAGTCTTCCGGGCGCTTTCCGGCACCGGCCGCTCGATGGCCTCCCATGTGGAAGCGTTGGCGAAGACCTTCAGGTCCGGGATCCGCTTGGTCAGGACCGGGATGCTCTTCACGTGATCGATGTGTTCGTGGGTGATCAGCAGGGCCGATACCATCTCCAGAGGGGTATCGGTCTCCTCCAGCCCTTGCAGGATCCGCTTGCCGGAGATCCCCGCGTCGACCAGAACCGCTGTATCGTCATCCTTCACCAGGTAACTGTTGCCGCTGCTTCCGCTGGCGAAGGAACAGAATTGTAATGCCATGTTTTTTTCCTGTTAATCCCTGAGCAGTTCCTGCCCGATGGATACATCCTTCCTTATATTTTCGATCGCCCGATCCACAGCCTGAGGATCGAACAGTGTTTCACGGATGAGCCGTCTGTGCTTCAGCCGGTCCCGCAGGGCAGCCGGATCCATATGGATCGGGTTGCTCAAGTAGGTCCTGGCCAGAAATTCGCCCGAGAAGTCATTTTCTTTGATCGCTTCCCAGGCGGTGTCCGCCGCCGCTCTGGCCGAGTCCGCCGCCGCCGAAAGTCCGTCTCCCCTGAGGGGCTGCATGACCGCTGCGGCGTCTCCGATCAGGATCAGGCCGTTGGCTGCCATATCCATGTTCTGGGTCAGGTAGGTCAGCTTGCCCCTGCGCCAGGGGGTGATCTGTCTTGCGTCTCCCAAAAGGCTGGCCGCCCGTGTAGAGGAAGCCATCCACTTGCGGAACCTCTCTTCCAGATCCTCATGCCCCTGCCGGCTCCCATCGGCATAGTCAACGACCATCCCTACATTGCAGTGGCCCCGGAGCACGCCTCCGTCTCCCGACGGGAGCACCCAGATATATCCCGGGCTGACATGCTCATCGAAGAAGACCGCTCCATAGGCACTGTACTGGCCCAGGGCGATGTTGCGGTCAAAGTGTGCTCCCTCGAAATAGGCGCTCATGCCTATGCTCATGGACGCGGGCGCTTCCTTCATCAGGCCCGCCTCCTTGGCTGTCAGGGAGAATGCTCCGTCCGCTCCGATGACCACCTTGCAGCGGATCTCGCTTTCGATGCCGCCGCTGACCACGGTCACTCCGCAGATGCTCCCCCGCTCCCGGACCAGTCCGGTGACCCGGCAGCCCGGCCGGAATTCGGCACCCCAGCTGATGGCAGTCTCCACCATGAGCATGTCGAAATCCCGCCTTCTGGTGCCGTAGCATTCGAAGGGGACCAGGGCCTCGTTTCCGCTGTTGCTGACGAAAAGCATCTGATTGACGAAGACGCTCATTTTATCCAGTTTGTCTGCCGCCTCAAGTTTGGCGACATGGTTTGCCACATTCTCGGTGATCATGTCTCCGCAGGCCTTGTCCCGGGGGAAGAAGTCCTTGTCCAGAAGGAGAACGTCCACTCCAGCCTTTGCGAGATATGAAGCGCAGATCGACCCTGCCGGACCCGCTCCTATAACGATCACGTCACGCTCGATACTGTTCATCTTATTTCACCTCCTGCAAAAGGCCGTCCATCCAGATGGCGCCGACGGGACAATACTTCTGACAGATGCCGCAGCCGATGCAGCGGTTCTCTGTCGCCTGATGATAGCCGCAGCTGATGCAGCGCCGGGCTTCCTGAGCAGGGGACGCCGCCTCCTGGGAGGGACGCAGGTCCACGTCCTTGCCCTGGATCCGCTCGTGCTCCACTGCCATCTCCTCCGGACGGAAATGCTCCACGACCACCGCCTGGTCGGTCTGATCCAGGTAGTTCATCACCGCGGCGGCTCCCGCCTTGCCCGCGTCTACCGAGCTCATGTTGAAGTCTCCGATGGCGAAGACC
>CAMOZS010000141.1 GCA_946631075.1 uncultured Bacillota bacterium
TCGTCCATACAGGCGTTGACTCCGGCGATGGCCACTTCCAGCATGGAATCGTCCGGCTCTTTGGTCGTGATCTTCTGCAGGTAAAGGCCTGGCAGGCTGAGGATCTTGACCACGATGTTGTCGCTGCGTCCGGCCCATTTGAGCAGCTCATAGGAGAGCCCCGCGATCACGGGCAGGAGCAGGAGACGGGTGATGATCCGCAAAGCCAGGCTGGGCCATCCCAGCAGAAAATGGCATGCGAAAGCTATGATGAATACGAACATCAGGAAGCTGGTCCCGCATCGGGGATGCAGGGTCGGAAACTGCCGGGCATTCTCGGGGGCCAGGTCCAGTCCGTTCTCAAAGCAGTGGATGGTCTTGTGCTCCGCCCCGTGGTACTGGAATACCCGCCGGATATCCGGCATAAAGGATACGGCCCATACGTATGCGACGAACATGGCGATCCGGAGCACTCCCTCGACGAAGTTGAGCCAGAAGACGCTGTCGGTAAAGTGCTTCATCAGGTTGACCGCTCCCGTCGGCAGGATGATGAAGACCCCTATGGAAAAGGCCAGGGCCAGAACGACAGAGGTATAGAGCATGATGTTCCACAGCCCTTTGCTGCCGAATTTGTTCTCTGCCCATGCCTCGAACCGGGTCGGCTCGTATTCTTCGTCATCCCCTTCCTCCAGCATCTCGGCGGACCGCATCAGGGTCTTGGTTCCGTACACGAGGGAGTCGGCAAAAGCGATGACGCCGCGAACCAGCGGAATCTTCATCCACTTGCCGTAAGTCTTGGTCGTCTGTGTGTCCACGCGGATCGTGCCGTCGGGGAGCCGGACTGCCAGCGCGGTCTTTTTTTCCCCTTTCATCATGATGCCTTCCATGACGGCCTGCCCGCCCATCTTCGTTGGGCAGGCATCCTTCAGGAAAATCTTCTTAAGGTCCATAGTCTCCCTTATCCCGTTCTCTCGGATCTTTTATCCGATATATCTTGCGTTCAGGTATTTCTCGATCACTTCGATAAATGCCCGGTTATCTCTGGTGTGCATGAGTGTATCGATGATCATCTCGGTGACCTCCTGAGTATCCCGGTTGCCCAGGGCTCTGCGCATGGACCAGACGGTCTCCAGTTCCTCCTGATCCATCAGCAGGTCTTCTCTTCTGGTACCCGACTTGTTCAGGTCGATGGCCGGGAAGATCCTCTTCTCGGAAAGCTTGCGGTCAAGGTGCAGTTCCATGTTGCCTGTACCCTTGAATTCTTCATAGATCAGGTCATCCATCCGGCTGCCGGTCTCTACCAGAGCCGTTGCCAGTATGGTGACGCTGCCGCCTTCTTCGATGTTTCTTGCCGTTCCGAAGAACTGCTTGGGCTTATGCAGGGCGCCGGGGTCAAAGCCTCCGGACAGGGTCTTGCCGGATGCCGGCACGACCAGGTTGTAGGCTCTGGCCAGACGGGTGATGGAGTCCAGCAGGATAACGACGTCCTTGCCGTGCTCCGCCAGCCGGCGGGCCCGCTCCAGTACCATCTCCGCCACTTTGACATGGTGGGAGGGCATTTCATCAAAGGTCGAGTAGATGACTTCACTGGTCTCGTTATGGAGGCTCCGCTTCATGTCGGTAACTTCCTCCGGCCGTTCATCGACCAGGAAGACGATCAGTTCGATCTCCGGGTAGTGCTTCTCAACGCTGTTGGCGATCTTCTTGAGCAGGACGGTCTTACCTGCCTTGGGCTGGGCAACGATCAGACCTCTCTGGCCCTTCCCGATCGGGGCGACCAGGTCGATCAGTCTCAGCGATGGATCCCTGCCTTCTTCCATGACCAGTTTCTCATTGGGGAAGATGGGGGTCAGGGAACCAAAGTCCGGGCGCCTTATGGCCACGCCGGGCTCGTCTCCGTTGACGGATACCACATACAGCAGGGCTCCGAACCGGTTGCCCGCGCTTGGCGGTCTGCAGATCCCCTTGATCTTGTCGCCGGTCTTCAGGTTGAACCTGCGGATCTGGGCCGGGGATACGTAGATGTCCTGATCGCTTGTCAGGAAGTTGTTGAAACGCAGGAAGCCGAATCCGTCGTCGGCCAGATCCAGGATGCCTTCGGTCTCGAACCGGTTGTCCTGTTTCTCCTGCTTCTCCTGTTTTTCGTGTTTGTCCTGCTTGTCGTGCCGGTCGGTTTTTTCAGCCCGATCGTTTTTATCGGTCCGGTCCGCCTGGACCGCTGTTTCAGCCTTTGCTGCTGCTTCTGCCTTTGCCGCCGCTTCTGCTTCCGCAGCCTGTGCCGGTTCGGCCGGAGCTTCCTCCGCCTTCACATCCGTTTTTGCCGCCTTGGCCTCTATCCTGGCCGTTTTCTTCTTGAGCGGCTTCCTGCCCCTCTTTGTCTTCGGGTTGGCCGGGGTGTCCCAATGGATCTCCCTTTCCGGATCTTCTGTTTTGGCTGTTTCTTCTGTCTCCGGCTTCGGACTGAACTGGTCCGCGATCGCCGCTGCCTTATCGGATTTGGCCCTTCTGCCGTTCTTCTGCGCCGGTCTGCGCTTCTCTTTCCTTGCTTCGTTTTTGGCTTCTTTCCCGGGCTCCTGCTTCGGCTCGGCTTTAGGTTCAGCCTTGGGTTCTGCTTTAGGCTCAGCCTTTGCTTCGGGCTTGGATTCTTTCTTGGTTTCTGCTTTGGGCTTGGCCTTGGGTTCGGCCTTGGGCTCCTCGTCCTTCATGAGAGCCGCAACCAGTTCCGCCTTCTTCATTTTCGCGTAACCTGCAAGTCCGAAGGTCTTGGCGATCTCTCTGAGTTCAGCGACCTTTTTCGTCTTCAAGGTCGCTTCGTCCATGGTTTTCCACATAATTGAATTGATCCTTCCTTCATTGAATAAATAACCAGATGGGGTTAGAAAAGAAATATAACATACTAAATATACACCTATATCGATTCCTGTACAAGACAGCAAGGTGATTCTTCACAAGATTTTCATGCAGGGGATGAGACGGGGATCCGCTGAATATCCGGCGGCACCTATACGCCAACGGTGACCATTCCGTCGCTGTCGATCCCCATGACTTTCTCGCCCCGCTCCCGCAGTTCTTTCACGTAGGCGATCTCCTCGGCGCCGATCACCTCTCCCGGGCAGATGAGGGGGATCCCCGGCGGATAAGGTATGATGGACGCGGCGCAGATCCTGCCCTCGCACTGGTCGATCAGCCGCAGTTCTTTGTCTGCGGGAATGTCTCTCAGGGGACGGTGCCTGGTCCACAGGAAGGAGCCCCGGCGGGCCTGCAGGTCCTCAGGCCGGGCTTCGGACTTGTCCTCGGGGCGGTCTTCGGTCTTGTCTTCGGCCTTCTCAGCTCCGTCCGCGATCTTTCGCAAAGCGCTGGCCAGGCGGACATAGTCCTGGCGTGTATTGCCGATCCCGGTCATGCACATCAGGATGTTCCCCGTGACCAGTTCCGCGAAAATGTCCTCTTCCATCAGGGCTTCCTCCAGCCGGCCTCCATCCAGGCCGTAGCCGCTCATGTCCAGATTGATCTTGGTCAGGTCCATCCGTCCGTCCCGGCTTCCCCGGCCTGCCCCATCCATTCCCATGATCTTCAGGCCCGGGATCCCGGCGGCTTCTTCATAGAACCAGAGCAGGTTTTCTCTCCATTCATCGATCAGCTCCCTGCCATGCTCCCTCAGGATATCGGCGCTGATGTCCAGGGATCCCATCAGGATATATGACGGGCTGGTGCTCTCGATGGCCTGCAGCTTATCCTCCAGCCGGTAAAGGTCGATCCGGTCGGAGCAGACATTCAGGACAGCGCTCTGGGTCAGGGAGGCCAGCGTTTTATGGACGCTGTTAACAACGATGTCCGCGCCGCAGGTCTCCGCCGCCGCGGGCATAGGGATCTCCCGGTCCTCAGCCCCCTCGAAAAACTTCAGATGGGCGCCGTGGGCCTGGTCGATGATCAGTATTTTCCCCGCTTCATGGACCACCTCCGCGATGGCCCGGATGTCGCTGCAGATCCCGTAGTAATTCGGGCTTGGCAGGATGACCGCTTCCGCTTCCGGCTCTTCCTCCAGCAGCCGGCGGATCTCCTCCGGCTCGACCGGGCCGGCGATCCCGTACTCTTCCACCTCGGACGGATAGGCATACAAAGGCTGGATGTTTCCCAGCATCAGGGCGTTGAAGACCGCCTTATGGCAGTTGCGGGCCATGATCAGTTTCTTCCCGGGAGCGACGGCAGTCAGGATCGACGCGATCAGGCCTCCGCTTGTCCCGTTGATCAGCAGATAGGAAGCCTTCGCGTCGTACAGCTCCCGGTATTTTCCCATCGTTTCAGCGATGATGCTTTCCGGCTGGAAGAGATTGTCCGCCCCCGGGATCTCGGTAATATCACAGTCAAAGAACCGGTCCAGGAATTCCCCGTACCCGAATCTCCGGTAAAGCTGCGCCCCCTTATGTCCCGGCATATGAAATGATACTGTCTGTCTGTCCGCGTGTCTGATCAAAAATTCCGCCACTCCGCTCATGGTTCGTTTGTCTCCTTCTTCGGCCGGCTCCGGCCGTCGACGATAATATATATACTTGTCTAGGGTGGTACGTTTGTACTCCCTTTTTGCCATTATATCCTGATTGTTATGGGAAAAGTAGTACAAATGTACTACCCAAC
>CAMOZS010000142.1 GCA_946631075.1 uncultured Bacillota bacterium
TGGACTTTTCGGTGGTCAGCGATGTCAACTATTACAACGGCATCGTTTTCAACGGCTTCATGCGGGGGATCCCCGACTGCGTGATCTCCGGCGGACAGTACGACCGGCTCATGCAGAAGATGAAGAGAAAGTCCGGCGCCATCGGATTCGGCGTCTATATGGACCGGCTGGAAAGGATGCTGGAGGAGACCCAGGAATACGACATCGAGATCCTCCTTCTCTACGATGAGACAGCCAGGATCACCCAGCTCAACGATACGATCCGCAATCTGACCCACGAGGGGCACACGGTGGTGGCCCAGAGGAAGATCCCGGACAAGCTCAAATACCGGAGACTGATGAAACTGACGGACGGGGAGGTGACCGAAATTGAAACAGATGCTTAATATCGCCCTCCCGAAGGGAAGACTGGGAGAAAAGGTCTACGCCATGTTCGAGCAGGCCGGATTCGAGTGCCCGGCCATCAAGGAGAAGAACCGCAAGCTGGTCTTTGAGAACCCGGAGGCGGGAGTCCGCTATTTCTGGGTCAAGCCGGTCGACGTAGCCATCTACGTGGAGCGGGGAGCCGCGGACATCGGCGTGGTCGGCAAGGACATCATCATGGAGACCGAGCCGGACGTCTACGAACTTCTTGATCTGAAGACAGGAAAATGCAATATGGCGGTTGCGGCGCCGGCGGATTTCAGGGATAATCAGAGCAGGACCCTGAGGGTGGCCACCAAGTTCTCCAACATCGCCAGAAGCTATTACGCTTCCATGGACCGGGACATCGACATCATCCACCTCAACGGATCCATCGAGCTGGCTCCCATCCTGGGCCTGTCCGATGTGATCGTCGATATCGTTGAGACCGGCAATACCTTGCGGGCCAACAAGCTGGAGGTGGTCGAGTTCTTCGCCCCCATCAGCGCCCGCCTGATCTCCAACAAAGCCAGCTTCAAGTTCCTTCATGACGAGATCGAAGCGGTCATGGACGGGCTGGAGAAGATCGTCCGGGAGAAGGAGGAGAAGAAGTGAGCAGATTTTTCAGCGATAAATTCGCAAGTCTTGAGGCCTATACCCCTGGCGAGCAGCCCCAGAACCGGCAGTACATCAAGCTGAACACCAACGAGTCTCCCTTCGGTCCTGTCGCAAGAGCTGTGGAGGGCGCGGCAAGGGAGGCCAAGCGGCTGCACCTCTACTGCGATCCGGAATGCGGGGAGCTCCATCAGAAACTGGCGGAATATTACGGGGTGGACCGCTACCAGGTCCTGGCAAGCAACGGATCCGACGAGATCCTGAACTTCGCCTTCATGGCCTTCTGCGATGAGAAGAATCCGGCCATCTTCCCCGACATCACCTACGGATTCTATCAGGTCTTCGCCCAGGTGGACCATGTCCCTTACCGGCAGATCCCCCTCCGGGAGGACCTGACCATCGATATAAAGGATTATATGAACAACGACAGCACCGTCTTCCTGGCCAATCCCAACGCCAATACAGGGATCGCCCTGACTTTGGACCAGATCGAGCAGATCCTCCAGGCCAACCCGGATCACGTGGTGGTGATCGACGAGGCCTATGTGGATTTCGGAGCACAGTCCGCGGTGCAGCTGATCGATAAATACGAGAACCTGCTGGTGACCCAGACTTTTTCCAAAGCCTGGTCCATGGCGGGAGCACGGCTTGGGGTCGGGATCGGAAGCCGGGCCCTGATGGCTGACCTGAATACCATCAAGTATTCGACCAACCCCTATAACATCAACCGGATGACCCAGGCGGCAGGCGTGGGCGCCCTGGAGAGCATCGATGAGATCCGGGCGAACTGCGCGGCGGTCTGCGAGAACCGGGCCTGGACGGCAGAGGCTCTTAAGGAACTTGGCTTTGAGATGACCGATTCCTCGGCCAACTTCATCTTCGTCCGTCATCCCGGCATCGATGGGGGAGACCTGTACAGCAGACTGAAGGAAGAGGGCGTTCTGGTGCGCCATTTCGATACGGAGCGGATCCGGGACTACATCCGGATCACCATCGGAAGCCGGGAGCAGATGCAGGCCCTGGTGGATGCAGTGAAGAAGATACTGCAGTAAAGAAGATACTGCAGTGAGGAGGAAGACCATGAGAAGAGGAGAAATAATCCGAAAGACAGCGGAGACCGACATCCGGTTGCAGCTGGACCTGGACGGGTCCGGAAAGAGCAGCATCGATACGGGAGTGGGTTTCCTGGATCATATGCTGACCCTGTTCGCCTCCCACGGCCGCTTCGACCTGACCGTCAGCTGCCGGGGGGACATCCAGGTGGATGACCACCACAGCGCAGAAGACATCGGCATCGCTCTGGGTGAGGCTTTCAGCCAGGCCCTGGGGGACAAGAAGGGGATCGTCCGCTACGGACACATGATCCTGCCCATGGATGAGGCCCTGATCCTGTCCGCTGTGGATTTTTCGGGCAGGGATTATCTGGGCTACGATCTTCAGATCCCGACGGAAAAGGTCGGGACATTCGATACGGAGCTGGTGGAGGAGTTCTGGCTGGGTTTCGTGCGCAATGCCCGCTGCAATCTTCACCTGAAGCAGCTGGCCGGATCCAATTCCCACCACATCATCGAGGGGGCCTTCAAGTCGGCTGCCCGGAGCATGCGTGTGGCGGTCAGCGTGGATCCAGCCTTTGCGGAAGAGATCCCATCGACGAAAGGAGTACTCTAAATGTTAGCGATCATAGATTACGGAGTGGGAAATCTGTTTTCATTAAAAAGCTCACTGGACGCCATCGGAAAAGAGGCGGTCGTTACGTCGGACGAGGCGGTCATCGCCGCGGCGGATCAGCTGATCCTGCCCGGGGTGGGTGCATTCGAGGACGCGGCGGCCAAGCTGAGAGATTCCGGCATGGCGGACCTGGTCAAGAAGGAGGCGGCTGCCGGCAAGCCCATCATGGGCATCTGTCTGGGCATGCAGCTTTTGCTTGAGAAAAGCTTCGAGTACGGGGAGCACGAGGGGCTGGGTCTGATCCCGGGCAGCGTGCGGCCGATCGCGGACGTGATCCCGGAGGGTTACAAGATCCCTCATATCGGCTGGAACGCCATCAGCTTCCCCGGGGAGAAGAGCCCCCTGTTCAAATACATCGACGAGGGAGCATATATGTACTTCGTCCATTCTTATTACGCGACTGACTGCGCGGACAACACCATCGCGGTGACCGAATACGGCGCACCTCTGACGGCGGCGGTGGCTTCGGGCAATGTGTTCGGCTGCCAGTTCCATCCGGAAAAGAGCGGCGAGATCGGCCTGAACATCCTTCGGGCATTCTGCGAAATGGAGGCGGCAAAATGAAACTGTTTCCTGCGATAGATCTGTACGAAGGCAAGGCGGTCCGCCTCTACAAGGGCCGCTACGATGAGATGACGGTCTACAGCGAGGATCCGGGCTCCATCGGAGAGGACTTCGCGGCCTGCGGAGCATCCCACATCCACATCGTGGACCTGGAGGGAGCCAAGGAGGGGACGACGCCCAATTTTGATACCGTGCTCGACATCAAAGCCCGCAGCGGAGCATTCTGCGAGATCGGCGGGGGCATCCGGAGCATGGATGTGGTGAGGAAGTATATCGAGGCCGGCATCGACCGGGTCATCCTGGGCACGGCGGCGGTCACGGACCGGGCCTTTCTGAATGAGGCGCTGGACGCCTTCGGGGAGAAGATCGCGGTCGGCGTGGATATCCGGGACGGCTGTGTATCGATCAAAGGCTGGACCCAGGATTCGGGACTGGACGCTCTTGATTTCTGTCAGGACATGCAGGATCTTGGCGTGAAGACCCTGATCGTGACGGACATTTCCAAAGACGGGGCCATGAAAGGGACCAACCGGCTTTTGTATAAGGAACTGACCTCCCGGTTCGACCTGCAGATCACGGCTTCCGGCGGGGTGTCCTCCATGGAGGATGTGCTGGCCCTGGCGGAGATGGATCTGTACGGGGCGATCATCGGCAAGGCGTATTATATCGGAGCGATCGATCTTCGGGAAGCGGTCGCGGCGGCAGAGGAGAAATAGCAGCGGCGGAGGAGAAATAGCAAATGATCACTAAAAGAATAATTCCCTGTCTGGACGTGAAGGACGGACGGGTCGTCAAAGGCGTTAATTTCAAAGACCTGAACGATGTTTCGTCTCCGGTAGAGCTGGCCAGATATTATTCCGGCATCGGGGCGGACGAGCTGGTCTTCTATGATATCACTGCTTCCTTTGAGGGGCGGAAGCTGTTCACCGATATCCTGAGGGAGACGGCGCGGCAGGTCTTCATCCCCCTGACGGTAGGCGGCGGGATCAATACGGTGGAGGATTTTGACCGGGTGCTCAAGTGCGGCGCCGACAAGGTCAGCGTCAATTCCGGCGCCATCCGAAATCCGGGCCTGATCGACGAGGCGGCCAAGCTGTACGGGGACCAGTGCGTGGTCCTGTCGGCGGACATCGCCCTGATCGACGGGACTTACCGGGTCTTCTCCAAGGGCGGCCGGGAGAACACCGGCATGGAAGCCATCTCCTGGATCAAGGAGTGCGTGGACCGGGGAGCCGGTGAGATCGTGGTCAATTCCATCGATACCGACGGGGTGAAGCAGGGATTTGACATCCCCATGC
>CAMOZS010000143.1 GCA_946631075.1 uncultured Bacillota bacterium
TTCTTATTCCTCCGCCTGGGCGGCCTGCAGGGACACCTTGATCTGTCCTCCCCGGATCACCTGCTGGCCGACTTCGGCAAATCCCATGGCTTCATGGAATTTCAGACTGGGTTCGTTGTAGGGAATGATATCGATCTCGGCGGTCACCACCCGGACATCCTCCTGCCTCGCCCGGTCAAAGACACCCTCATAGAGCCGGCGGCCAAGGCCCGTCTCCCGGAACTTCTCATCGATGACGATCCGGTCCACATACAGAAAGCGCTCATACTGGCGGGAGAACCAGATATAGTTCTCACTGCCGTAATCGGTCAGTCCTTCCCGCAGGGCGATCAGGAAGGCAGCCGGCACCCCGTTCACCTCAGCGATCTGAAACATATCGCTGTGATCTACGAAGTAAAAGAACTTATGCTCATCCATAGGGGAAAGCACTTCGACATTGACTTCATTCAGGTCCAGCACGAAGGCGATGTCCTGCAGCTGGACGTCTCTGATGGTCACCTGTATCTGTTCCTTCTTCTTCCCGAATCCAAACATGGTCCTCTCCTTACTGCGGGCCGGGCAGGTTCCTTACTGCGGGCCGGAGCCGGATCCCTACTGGGGACTGGGGCCTCTTCTTCTGCTGAACCGCATCGGAGTCCTGCGGCCCGGCCGGTCAGCGTCCTCGGTCAGCCCGGCCATTCTCATGGCCCTGCCCGCGCTCTCCACCAGCTTCTCCGCGGTGAGCACCTCATCCAGACGCAGGGAAAGGATCTCTCTGCCGTCTCTGTATACCGCCGCGGTCCGGCTGGTCTCGTTCTGTCTGATCTGATAATCCATATAATTCAGTACCATGTCACATCCCCCTCTCTCTTCTTCGGTGGTTGTGAAAACATCATAGCACGAACATATATTCTCAGTCAAGAACTTTTGTTCTTTTTATATGATATGGATGTGATCCATCAGTTCCTTTTCCATCTCGATCCGGTGATGGCCGGTGTAGATGCCGGGTATGCCGCCGGTGTGGACCATGATGACGGTCTCTCCCCTGGCGATCCTGCCCTCCTTTGCCATCTGCAGGATCCCGTTGAAGGTCTTGCCGGTGTAGCATGGATCCAGAATGATCCCTTCCATCCGTCCCATGTAGTAGATGGCCTGCCGGACTTCCTCCACCGGATTGTTGTAGGCGCCGTAATCGTAATCCGTGACGATATCGAAGCAGTCCGGTCCCAGGTCCGCCGCCAGCCCGTAGGTCTCCTTCACCCGCCGGTAATAGTCGGCCGCGCTGGCCTTGATGTCCCGGTATGGCATGATCCCGATCCCGGTCAGATCCAAAGGCAGGTCTTCATTGGCTATGGCTGAGGCCAGGCCGATATAGGTCCCCATGCTCCCCACGGTGGCGAAAAGGCGGGGGCGATCCGCCGGAGCACGGTCGGCCGGGGTCTGATCCGGTCCTTCCTGGCAGAGGCCCAACTCCCGGACCTGGTCCGCCAGCTCCAGGGCGCAGTCATAGTAGCCCAGGGCGCCCAGCTCATTGGATCCGCCCATGGGGATGTAATAGACTTTCTCTCCTTTTTCTTCCCACTCCCTGGTCACCCTGTTTACGGCTTCCTCCTGAGCAGTCCTGCTATCCTGCCCCTCCAGCTTTTGCACCAGATAGACGTGACAGTCCATGATTCCGTCCAGAAGCAGGTTGGCAGAAAGCTCGCCCGGATAGGGATCCACCGCCACGATGGCCGACTTCAGTCCGTACCTTGCCGCCACCGCCGCCGTCAGCCGCCCGTGATTGGTCTGGGCCCCGCCTACCGTCAGCAGCATGGTCGCCTCCTGATCCAGGGCGTCCTTTACAAAATATTCCAGTTTCCGCAGCTTATTGCCGCCGGTCCCGAAATTGGTCAGATCGTCCCGCTTCATATAGAATTCCAGACCCAGATCCTCAGAGATCCGGTCCAGCCGGTGCAGGGGCGTCGGCGTGTTCAGGAATCTTATCTTTTCTTTTCCGAGAGTCATGGATATCCTCCATCCTTCTTTTTAAATATACTCTACCATAACTCGGCGGAAATTGAAATAACCCGTCATCTTCCATCCGTGCTATACTGGAAACATGAATCAGAAAACTAACCCGACAATCCAGCCGGGCGCTGATGCTCCCTCTCCGCAGGGGGCCGACACCCGGATGATCAGCAAGGTCATGCTCCGGCTTCTGCCGATCCAGGTCCTGCTTGCGGCCATCGGTTCCATCAACGGGATCGTCTCCAGCCTTTTCGCCAGCAACTCGGTCGGCGAATTTGCCATGAGCGCGGTGACCCTCTACTTTCCGATCAACATGCTCCTGGTCTCCATCGGCGGGATGCTGGTCGGCGGCGCCATCATCCTCTGCGGAAAATACATGGGCCGGGGCCAGCGGGACGGCCTGAAAGGGATCTTCTCCCTGGACATGATCGTATCGGTCCTGGTGGCGGCCCTCTTCATCGCCGGCCTGGTCTTCATGGGGACCAGCGGCATGACCGGATTCTTCACCCGGGACCCCCAGGTCCAGCCTTTTTTCAACAGCTACCTTCTGGGGCAGGCCATCGGCGTCCTCCCCTTCCTTCTGGGAAACCAGCTGTCGGCATTCCTCTCCCTGGAAAACCGGATGGGGCGGACGACAGCCGCAAGCCTTGCCTTCATCGCCGTCAATATCCTGCTGAACTACCTCTTCGTCCAGCGGCTCCAAATGGAAGCCTTCGGCCTTGCCCTGGCTTCTTCCCTGGGCATGTGGGTCTTCTTCCTGGTCCAGGCCCAGCACTTCATCTGCGGCCGGGGGGAGTTCTCTTTCACCATGCAAAGGCTGGCCTGGCGGCAGGCCCTCCGGATCGTAAGCGTCGGCCTGCCCGGCGCCATGACCAACATTTATCAGACCGCCCGGGGCCTGATCGTCAACAAGCTGATCGTCATCTATGTGGGGAGCATCGGCCTTTCGGCCTTCGGAGCATGCAATAACCTGCTGGCCTTTTTCTGGGCGGTCCCGACGGGAATGATCGCCGTCTCCCGGATGCTGATCAGCGTCAGCCAGGGGGAAGAAGACCGCCAGTCCCTGACCGACGTCTTCCGGGTCATGTTCCGCCGCTACCTGCCGCTGCAGTGCCTGATCAGCCTGGTCCTGATCCTGCTGGCCGTGCCCCTGACCAACCTCTACTATCACGATCCGACTCAGGATGTATATAAGATGACTGTCTGGGGCTTCCGGCTCCTGCCCATCTGCATGCCCCTCGCCGTCATCGCCCTCCACTTTGAATGCTACGCTCAGGTATCGGGCAGACAGGTCCTGGTCCACCTGCTTTCCCTGCTGGACGGAGTGGTCTGCGTGGTCCTCTTCACTGCCCTCCTGATCCGGCCCCTTGGCATGAACAGCGTCTACGTCGCCAATGTGCTGAACGGGATCGCCGTCATCGTCGTCGCCCTGCTATACGCGGTCATTCGCAACGGCCGCCTGCCCCGGACCCTGTCCCAGCTGATGGTGATACCGGAAGACTTCGGCGCTGCCGGGGAGGACCGGATGGATCTGAGCGCCCGGACCACCGAAGAAGTGGTGCGGATCTCCAGACAGATCACCAGCTTCTGCCGGCAGCGGGGCATAGACGAACGCCGGTCCTATCTGGCGGGACTGGCTATGGAAGAGATGGCCGGCAATGTGGTGGAGCACGGCTTCCATAAAGACAATCGGACTCACTCGGTCGACATCCGGGCAGTCCACAAAGACGGCAGCCTGATCCTGCGGATCAAGGACGACTGCCGGCCCTTCGACCCGGGTGAGCGGCTCAGCATGGCTGACCCGGAGGATATGACAAGGAACATAGGCCTGCGGATGGTATTCGCTACAGCAAGTGACATCAAATATCAGAGCATCCTGGGAATGAACGTGCTGACCATCAGGATCTGAATCAAGAAGAAGGGAGCACGGCCGGTCCACACAGGCGTCCGACACTCAGCAGATTATCGTCCTGCTGCAGTTCCTCCTGTATGAGTTGAAACCGGTAATGTGGCTTATCCAGCTTAATCATCCTCGGATTCGATAACGCCCGTCGCCATGATTTTTTTTAAGAATTCGATCTCCTGATGCATGCGCTTCATCTCAAGCTGCATCTGTTTCATCGCGCGTTTGTCTAATTTCTCGTCGAACTCCCTCATCTTTGATTTCGGCAATGGCTTGTCGGGGAAGTCCTCCGGCGTTTTCCCTTTCGTCATCCTCGCTATGTTAGCCATTCGGTATGTCCCGATAATTTTCGGATCATATCCGCACTGCTTGAATATCTCCCGGTTCGGAATCCCTTCTGCCTGCAGTTGGCAGAACTTCCTTTTGAACTCACGTGTTACCGAAAGGTAATTCTTTCCGACCTTTCTGGTATACTTGTTCTTCGCGAGAATTCGAATCTGTTCCTCGGTGAAACCATCCTCTCTTTTCATGTTGACCTCCCTGATCAATGCGTATTCTATCACTCATTGTCCGGCAGTCAAACCTGAAATTTGAGGAATGCCGATCGCCCTTACCTGGGCTCTCGGGATCCACCTGCAGATCACGCTCGCCTTTCAGCTGCCATCACCGGCCTCACGTAGGGGCCGAATGGCAGCGGCGGCGTTCTC
>CAMOZS010000144.1 GCA_946631075.1 uncultured Bacillota bacterium
CAACACCGGATCCGCAGATCGCGATCTTGCCGGAAGCTTCCCATTCCTTCTGCTTAGCGAACTGGTAGTCGCCCAGCTTGATGTTAGCCAGTTCATAAGGCTTCTCAGGATGCTCTGTACCCAGTGTCATAGCGCAGTCCAGATAACCGATGCCGACTTCCAGACATGTATCGAAAATAGTCTCGTTCATTCTCGGGTCGCAGGCGTTCATCGCAAAGTCGATGTCATGCTCTTTGACAACAGCCTTGATGCTGTCAGCGTCCATGGCGTTGATCTGTGCCGGTACAAATTTGCCCCCTCCGCAGATCTCATTTGCTACTTTCTTGGCTCTCTCGATGTCATAGTCAGATACGACTACCTTCTCAGCCCAATCGCCTTCAGCGCCAGCTCTCTCGATGATTTTAGCTGCGGATGTACCTACTCCACCAGCTCCGATGATCAGTAATTTCATCTTTCCTACCTCCATTAAATAAACATATTGTCGTTAAACAATTTTTTGCTTTTTCTGAATTAATCTTATTCCAGTTCAAGTTTGATTGCAATGACATTTATGCGGTAATAGAGTACTTATTTGCTGTCTATCAGGACCAGTTCCGCACCGATTCCTTTGAAGATCGCGCGGATGCTCAGAGCGTCTGAAGTGGCAAAAGTTTCCGTCGAAACAGCGGCGTCTGTAGCCAGTTCATTCAGGAGCATTTCACGGGCCCCGTTCTCCTGCCGGGGGGTGATGGCCGTTTCGATCCGGCGGATCACATTCCCCGCGTCCAGCCTCCAGCGGATGATCCGGAATTCGCCGTCGAACCCGTTGCAGCGGATCAGGAATTCCGCCTCCTCATCATAGTGTCTGGAGATCCTCAGCAGGTCCTCCTGGCTGCCGATCCTCTTCAGGGAACGGACGATATTCTCATCGAAGTTGTACATCAGTATGCTCATGCTGTCCAGCTTGCCCGGGAACTTGCAGCGGGTGGTTACGATGTAGTTGTCACCGGAGGCGACCACGTTTTCATTCATGCTCATCAGCCGGTCGTAGGGAATGGCCAGAACTTTGTTGGCCGGACGCTCCATGATATCGGCCAGGGCCGGGCGTCCCTTGTAGACCTCCGCGTAGTCATCGTAATTGTCCACGTCAACGATGACCGGCTTGACCTTGAACTTGTCCATGTAATCCGCGTAGACTCCGGTCACCTGACGGCGGATGGCCTCTTCGATCTGTGCTGGTGAGCAAAGAGTATATTTGGCCTCGATCTCCCTGCTGAAGATCTTGCCGATATATTTCTTCCTGTATTCAAGGGGATGCATCCCGAACCAGTTTTCAAAATGCTTGATATAATAGCGGACCGCCGAGAATCCGGTCTCTTCCGCGATGGCCCCGATCTTCTTATTGGTCCCCAGCAGCAGTTTCTCCGACTCCTCTACCCTGATGTAGCTGAGCAGGTCCTGGAAACTGAGGCCGGTCGCTTCCTTAATAATATGAGAGAGATAGTAGATGCTCAGATGCTCCCTCTCCGCGATCTCGCTGAGAGTCAGCTTCCGGTTGTAGTTATCGTACATGTAGTCCGTGATCCGGTTGAGACGGCCGGCAAGGATCTTGTTGCCCTTGTTCTTGGTCTCGTTCTTGAACTTGCCGTCCTCCATGACGAAATACTGGAAGTCGGCCATCAGGCAGGCGATGAGATTGTGGGTGCTCTCGATGACCTTATGCTCGTAGCCGTACCCCTTCTGCAGGACCTCCATCATGATCCTGGCAAGGATGTTCTTGAGGATGTCCAGACTCTCATCGTTGTCGTCTTCGGTATCGGTCACGAAGAAATTGTTCTTCAGATTATCATAATAGCGGGAGAAATAGGTCAGGTCCAGCTGCAGCATCATGACCATGTTGTCCTCGCCGGTGCTCTCGAAGCTGTGCATCTCCCTGTCGTTGAGGATGTAGATGTCTCCCTGCCGCAGGTTATAGGTATAGTATCCGTTTCGCATGATCACATTTCCTTCAAGGACGTAGACCACCTCCATATCGTCATGGAAGTGGATGGGATACTCCTCGATGTTGGCTGTGATCACATTCACCGGAAGCTCATTTTTATATACGATTCTTTCTTTTAACATTTTTTTCAACGCCTCACGCATCAGGTTTTATGTAAACCGATGTTCTTTTTTCAGGGAAACTGTGTCAACAATCGATAATCCCCGATTTTATCAGGATTCCTGGCTTTATCCACAGATTTTCTGAAATTGTATACGATTTTTTCCCAAGGGGTTTGTGGATAACCATTTTTTGGTTTTTATTGAAATTTCAACGTTTAACCTTGTCAAGTGTTAATTTTTGGTTACTGTTATCCACAGGATTTTTGAGATTATGGAACAGCGTTTGCAAAAAACCCCTGAAATGTGGATTTTTAGCCTTTTCCGCTGTTCTTTTTTGATCGGGCCGATCACAAAAAAGGAATTTTCAGATTTATGAAAACAGTTCCAGTCACGATGGTTCCTCCCTGGTCTAGATCCCAGCCGCAGATCACCCGCGCGCGAGACGAACTTAAGATTGTACGCTACAATCGCAACATTGTAATTCACATGGATTATATCCCAATTGTTATAAAATTGACATACTTAATTGACTTTCTTGTCGTTTGAATGTAAAATTTTGTTGCAAAAATGCATTATCTGTTACAGAAAGGACCCTTGCTATGACAAGTAAACTCTATCAGCAGGACGTATATATTCGCTCATGGGACGCAGAGATCACTTCCGCCGTCCCTCATGCAAAGGCTGGGAAGGCTGAGAACGGAAGCGAATCAGACCGGCCAGCCTTTGATATCACCCTGGACCGGACGGCCTTCTTCCCTGAAGGAGGAGGACAGAGCTGCGATCTCGGCATGCTGGGGCCCTACGAAGTCATCGACGTGCAGGAAGATGGCGAGGAAGTGGTCCACACTGTCCGGCTGCCCGAGGGAATGGACGGATCCGGCGCCACCGGACCGGTCGCCGAGCCGCCCCGGGAGGGGATGAAAGTCCACTGCAGCCTGGACTGGGACAGAAGATTCGACAACATGCAGCGCCACTGCGGCGAGCACATCCTGTCGGGGGTCTTCCATGCCCGCTGCGGCGGCGTGAACCGGGGCTTTCATATGGGAGAGGATTACATGACCATCGACATCAGCCTGGAGGAGGATCCCGCCGACCCGGATACCGAACGTCCGGCAGCCATCGATATGGACCTGGCCCTGGAGTGTGAACAGCTGGCCAATCAGGTCATCTGGTCTGACCTTCCGGTCACCGTTTTCCGCTTCGAGGAACGGGACCAGGCTGAGAAGCTGCCCCTGCGAAAAGCCCTGGCCTTCGACGAGGACATCTCCATCGTCTGCATCGGCTCTGCGGAAAATGCCGCTGACTGCGTCGCCTGCTGCGGGACCCACCCCGCTACTTCCGGACAGGTGGGACTGATCAAGATCTATAAGGTAGAAAACTACAAGAATATGTTCCGGATCTACTTCGATGCCGGCCAGCGGGCCCTGAAGGACTACGACCGCAAGCACGCCATCCTCACCGACCTGTCCAACAGCTATTCATCGTCTATTGACGATTTCCCATCCAAGATCCGGGCCCAGGAGGAAAAGCTGGCCGAAGTCAAGGACCAGCTCTATCACGCCAAGAAGGCCCTCATCGATAAGGAGTGCGCCGCTCTGGATGAAGCCCTGGCCGGCAGCGAAGGAGCTCCGGGCGGGACCGGCCAGCCTTTGCTGGTCTGGCCACTGGACAACCTGTCCCTGGACGATGCCTTTGACATGGCCAAGCGTTATATGAAGAAGACCCACAGGCTGATCCTCCTCTACGCCAGGCAGAACACATCCTTCATCCTGGTATCCGGCGGCCAGCCCAAATGCGGCCAGCTGGTCAGAGAGTACGCCAGTTTCTATCAGGGCAAGGGCGGCGGAAACGATGTCTCCGCCCGGGCTATCTTCACCAGCGAAGAAAACGCCATGCTTTTCGCCGACCTGCTGGAGAAACACCTGCGCTAGCAGACAGTAAAAAAGAAGAGCCTTTCATCAGATCCGATGAAAGGCTCTTTTTAATCGTTGATCAAGATATTAGATTAGCCGAAGTATCTCTTCAGCAGGCCTTCGAATGCCTTGCCGTGTCTTGCTTCGTCTCTTGCCATCTCGTGGACTGTGTCATGAATAGCGTCCAGACCCAGAGCCTTGGCCTTCTTGGCCAGCTCGGTCTTGCCTGCGGTCGCGCCCCACTCAGCGTCCACTCTCATCTCCAGATTCTTCTTAGTGGAGTCGGTGACGACCTCACCCAGCAGTTCCGCGAACTTAGCAGCATGCTCAGCTTCTTCCAGGGCAGCTCTTCTCCAGTACTCTCCGATCTCCGGATAGCCTTCCCTGTGAGCGACTCTGGCCATTGCCAGGTACATACCGACCTCGGAGCACTCTCCTGCGAAGTTGTCTCTCAGACCCTGGATGATCTCCTCATCCACGCCCTGAGCAACGCCGACTACATGCTCTGCAGCCCATTCTCTCTCGCCTTCTTCTACCTTGTTAAACTTCTCTGCCGGTACTCCGCACTGGGGGCACTTTTCCGGTGGTGTGTCGCCTTCATG
>CAMOZS010000145.1 GCA_946631075.1 uncultured Bacillota bacterium
ATGATCAGGCTGGAGGCGTTCTCGTCTTCTTCATTTTCGATCATCTGACGGTAGCGGTCCTCACTCTGGGCCTCGGGCCAGAGGACGTCAAGATAGGCCCGGCGGGACAGCTTGACCCGAAGGCCGGCCCTGAGGTAAGTGATCCGGTCCTGGTCCAGCCCCGTTTCCCTGCAGATCTGGTCCTGCTTCAGCCGGTTGCTTTCGTAAACGAAGATCCGGCGGACCATCCCAGCCTTTGCAAGCTCGCAGATGCCCCGGTAATGGTCGGTGTGGAGATGGGTCACAAAGGCCCCGTCGATGGTCCGGACACCGTTCTTCAGAAGGTAGGGTTTGACGGTCTTGGTCCCGATCTCGTAGCGGTCGCTTCCCCCGCCGTCGATCAGGTAGTTGCGCCCGCAGGTCCGGATGTGGATGCAGTCCCCCTGCCCCACGTCCACGAAGGTGATCTCATTCTGCCGGTAGCCATCGTCCAGGCATGCTCCCCCGGAGATGGAGAGCAGGATCACGATCAGGATGCTGGCCGCGATCTTTCCCCTCTCCTTTCGCAGGATCCGCAGCCTTCCCTCCTCCGACGCAAAGGCTGCCAGAGCCAGGTAGTATCCTGCGATGAGAGCCGGATGGGGACTTGCCAGCAGAAAGGTGGTGATCTGATCGATCTGGCAGAGGTCATTGCATTTGAGGAGCACGGCGCAGAGCAGGCGGAGCATGACTCCGGCGGGAGCAGCAAGGAACGGGAGCACCAGGCCGGCCATCCCCAGGGGGACGATGATCCCGGCCAGAAAGATGACCGGAACGTTGAGAAATACAGCGATCAGGCTGATGTTGTTGAACTGGTAGATCATGTAGGGACCAAGTCCAACCTGGATGGCCAGGCTGGCCGCCAGCACTCCCGTAGTGAGCCGGTGGACATATGGGAGCATGACCGACATGGTCAGAATGGCCAGAAAGCTCATCTGAAAACCGGCCTGAAACAGGATGTAGGGATTATGGGCCATGGACGCAAGGCCCACCGCGAAAGCAGCGCAGCTGAGATCGTACCTCCGGAAAGTGATCTGGGCATAGGAATGCAGAAGGACCATCAGAACGGCCCGGACAACTGAGGGTGAAAATCCGGCAAGGCTGGCGTAGGCCGTGAAAAACAGGGCCGTGGTGATGAAACACCGCCAGCTGGACCTGCCTTTGAACATGGACGGCGCCAGATCAGTCAGCAGGTCCCACAGCTTCATCATGACCCCATAGAGGATGCCGATGTGAAGGCCGCTCACTGCCAGGATGTGGGCCGTCCCGTTTTTCTGGAAGACTTCCATGGTATCTTCATCGATGCCGCTCTTATCTCCGAAGAGGATGGCCTGCATGAGGTCCGCCGTTTCCCGGCCGGCAGTGTTCGCCAGCCGGTCCATGTACCGCTCCCGCAGGAGGAAGAGACGGTAACGGACAGGGGAAGCCGGCGAAACGGCAGGGCCGGCGGGAGTCTGGCCGTCTGCCTGTTCTGTCGTCTCTCCTTCCGCCCTCTCTCTGACAGCCGGCCGGATCTGGTCAGCCTTGAGGACCATTCGGATGCCCCGGCTCTTCAAATAGAGGCGGTAATCGAATGTGTTGGGGTTGCGTTTTCCCTCCGGCTCCTCAAGGGTTCCGGTGACGGTGACCCGGGCCCCGGGAAGGCAGGCTTCTTTGGGGAAGGCGGCCAGCTCCTCTTCATTCAGATAACAGCTGACGGCCAGTCTGGATCCTGCCGGCTCCTCCGTCTTCAGCTCCATCCGAAGGGACCCCTCCCCCTGAGGCAGGCTGAGGGACAGGACTTCCCCTGACAGGACCGCCTTCTCCCCTTCCAGCTTCTGCATGGGGTCTATGACCCGCTCCTGGATCCAGAGGCTGGTCCAGCCCAAGGCGAAGACAAGGGCAAGCAGGGCCAGAAAGGTCCGGTAACTTCGGCCCTTGCTCCCCCAGGCGAAAATGATCAGGCCGGCAAAGACAAGCCCGCCTGCTGCCGGCGGCATGTAATAGGAAATAAAAATGGCCGCGGCGTAAACCATGGCCACATAATACAATGGTCTTCTAATGGTCATGCTGCCATTTTATTCCATTTACCATATTTTGTCAATCCGCTATGGCTGTTGATCCCAGACTAAAAAACGACATGTCATGATTATTTGATTCGGGCGATGCTTGTAATCATGACATTTTTGATTTCCGTTGGAATCAGCAAGGTCCTGGCAGTTTGATCGTTGAGCCATTCCTTGAAATGTCATGATATATGCGATCGATGGTGGCTGAAATCATGATTGGTCGAGTATGGGCTGGCGTGGCCAGGGCCGGCCAGCTTAGGCAAAAAGAAAATGTCATGATCTACGGTGTTCACGTAGGCTCACTATCATGACTTGTCGTTATTCCTGACGGAAGACAGACAGAGCCGCCGGACCAGCCTTTGCGCGAAGGCGAAGACAGAGTGCCCCGCCGGCAAGAGCCGCGGCTATGGCCAGGATCGAGATACCCAGGATATAGTCCTTCCACACGGAGGTGATCAGGAGCATGCCCACGGTCCCGGACAGGGTGAAGGAAAAATTGGACAGGGACGAGGCTGAGCCGGTGTCCGCCCTCTGCAGGTTGAGCAGGATGGCTGTTCCGAAAGGCCGGGAAACCGACGAGGTGATCATGATCGGCGCGAAACAGGCGGCGAAGAAGACCGGCGCCCGGTGACCGAAGAGAAAGATCAGAAGGCCGAACAGAAGGCATGACCCGTAGATCATGAAGACGACCGAGTAGCCATTGAGCCGGCGAACGTAGATATAGACCGCCGGACCCAGGACCGAAGCCAGGGCCGTCGCCGCGAAATAGAGACTGTACTGGGTCGACGAGAGTCCGAACTGGTTTTCATAGATGTAGGAACTGGCCGAGATGTAGGCCATCATGGGGATCTGGATCATGATCATGCAGATCAGGAAACGGCGGAAAGTCGGATTCTCCAGGACCTTGCCCAGACGGCCGAAAGTCTCGATCACCGACCCTTCCAGCCTTTGCTCCCGGGGCAAGGGATCCCGCATCAGCAGGGCCAGGATCAGGGCCGCCAGGGTGATCAGCGCCTGCATGAAGAAGTCCGCCCGCCAGCTGAAGAAACGGTAGATCTGGGCGCCGATCAGTGGAGCCAGGACAGGTCCCAGCACGCTGAAGGCCTGGGCGATGGCGAGGACCGTCCCCTGGGTCTGTCCCCGGAACTGGTCTTTGACGATGGCCGTGCTGACCGCCACCATGCTCCCTGCTCCGATCGCCTGGAGGATCCGCATGCCGATCAGATACCAGACGTTCATGGCAAGGCCGCAGGCAACGGACGCCAGCACATAGAGAGTGATCCCTCCCAGCATGGTCGGGCGCCGGCCGATCCGGTCAGACACCGGTCCGAAGACCAGCATCCCGATGGCGAAAAACAAAAAGAAACCGACCAGGGTCATGTTCATCACAGCGTCGGTCGTGTTGAAATAAGCCGCCATATCCGGAAGGGCCGGCATGTACATGTCCGTCGACAGCGGAGCTATAGCGTTGCACATTGTGATCAGGGCGATCATCCCTCCCCGGCCGAGCCTGGGCTGTGGGATCCGCATATCGTCATTCATCGTTTCTCTCCTAATTTATTGCCTGTTCATTCTATCACAATTAATTCACATTTGACAGGCGACTTATGGTATAATAACGGATGTATATAATGATCCTGAAAATGGAGGGTATGATTTTGTCAGATAACACGAATAAGGGAACGAACAAGGGAACACAGACACCTCAGGAACCGGCAGCTTCCCGCAGCGATCAGGCAGCTAAGACTGCCCGTACCAACGCAGATAACAATACGGAATTTTATTACGGCACCGCAAAGGCTGGGAGGACCGCCGCAGGCGGCGCCCGCAAGACAACCGCAAGGTCAAGAGGCCATGCCAAGCAGAACGCCGCTAAGATGACCCAGATGGCGGAACATGGCATCAAGAACACTGCCCGCGCAGTCAAATCCACGGGCAAGGCAGTGAAGAAGCATGTTCCCAAGAAACCTGCCCGCAAGCTCACACCGGGCAAGTCGATCCTCAGCTTCGCGCTGATCTTAGGCCTGATGGCCGTACTGGGCGTCGGGATCATCGTCGGCATCGTCTTCCTGAAAGCACCGGATATTGAGACGGATAACATCTATTCCCAGATCAACCAGCGTTCGATCGTACTGGACGCAGACGGAGACGAGATCGACACACTCTATTTTGACGGCGGCAACCGTACCATCGTCACCTATGATCAGATCCCCCCGAAAATGGTGGAAGCCATCATTGCCATCGAGGATAACAAATTCATGACCCACCACGGATTCAACTTCATCCGTATGGTCGGCGCCATCAAGGACAGCGTCTTCGGCGGCGGTAGCATCAGCGGAACCAGTACCATCACTCAGCAGCTGGCCAGAAACTTCTATCTTGCCGACATCAAGAGCGAACGTACCCTGAGCCGTAAGCTGACCGAGATGTACATCACCATCGTCCTGGAGAAGAAACTCAGCAAGGAACAGATCATGGAGGCCTATCTGAACACCATTTACCTTGGCT
>CAMOZS010000146.1 GCA_946631075.1 uncultured Bacillota bacterium
TCCTCGGGATCCTGGTCGGGAGCCGGCTCGTCCTTGGCCGGCTTCTCCAGCCTTTGCTCGTCCAGAGGTCTGGCTGTCATCTCGACATCGTCGTAGGTCATGACTTTGGGCTTGAATCGGGCGTTCTTGCCCTGCTCTTCTATGGACTTAGCCAGCTCGTTCAGCTTCTGGCGTTCTGCCTCTTCTTTGGCTTCCTGCTCCTTCTGCTTGCGGATCTTCTTGGCCTGACGGGCTTCCTGGCGGTTCTTCTTCTCCATTTCCTCCATCCGGTCCTTCAGATCTTCGCCCAGCTCTTCGGGAGTCTTCTCACCGTTGAACAGAGCCAGGAACTGTTCTCTGTCGAGGGTCTCGACGATCAGCAGGCCTTCGGCCACTGCCTTGAGCTGTTCCATGTGTTCTTCCAGGATCGCGGTTGCCGCGTCGTAGGCTTCCTCGATGATGGCCTTGATTTCTTCGTCGATCTCGTTGGCTGTCTCTTCGGAGTAGTTCTGCCTGGTGGAGAAATCCTTGCCCAGGAATACTTCATCCGACGAGCTGTAATTGACCGGGCCCAGCTTCTCGCTGAATCCGTACTTGGTGACCATTTCTCTGGCCACATCCGTCGCTCTCTGGATATCGTTGGACGCGCCGGTGCTGATGTCATCCAGGGTCAGCTGTTCGGCTACACGGCCGCCCAGCAGGTGGATGATCATCTCCCGCATCTCTTCCTTGGTTCCGTAGCTCTTGTCCTCTTCGGGCAGGGTCATGGTGAAGCCGCCGGCCATGCCTCTTGGGATGATGGTGATCTGGTGGACCGGATCCGTCTTGGGCAGGCAGTTGGCCACCACCGCGTGACCTGCTTCGTGGTAGGCGGTGAGCTTTCTCTCTTCATCGTTGATGACCCGGCTCTTCTTCTCCGGACCCGCGATGACCTTGGTGATGGCTTCCTCGATCTCTTCCATGCGGATCTGGATGCCGTTTCTCCTTGCTGCCAGCAGGGCCGCTTCATTGAGCATATTCTCGATATCCGCCGGTGTGAAACCGGGGGTCCTTCTGGCCAGTACCTTCAGATCCACGCTGGGATCCAGGGGCTTGTTCTTGGAATGGACTTTGAAGATCTCTTCTCTTCCTGCGATGTCGGGCCGGCCGATGACGATCTGCCGGTCGAATCTGCCCGGTCTGAGCAGTGCCGGATCCAGTACGTCCGGACGGTTGGTGGCTGCCAGGATGATGATCCCCGCGTTCTCGGCGAAGCCGTCCATCTCGACCAGGAGCTGGTTCAGGGTCTGCTCACGTTCATCGTGGCCGCCGCCCAGGCCCGCGCCACGCTTACGGCCTACGGCGTCGATCTCGTCGATAAAGACGATGCAGGGGGCATTCTTCTTGGCCTGTTCGAACAGGTCTCTGACTCTGGATGCGCCGACACCGACGAACATCTCGACGAAGTCGGAACCGCTGATGGTAAAGAAGGGTACGCCGGCTTCTCCCGCTGTGGCCTTGGAAATGTAGGTCTTACCTGTTCCCGGAGGGCCGACCAGCAGGATCCCCTTGGGGATCCTTGCGCCCAGGCTGTTATACTTAGCCGGGTGCTTGAGGAAATCGACGATCTCTTCCAGTTCTTCTTTTTCTTCTTTCAGGCCTGCTACGTCAGCGAAGGTGATCTTCTTCTGGTCTCCCTTCTGGAGCTTGGCCCTGCTTTTGCCAAAGGACATGGCCTTGCCGCCGCCATTGCTCTGCTGCATGATGAACCAGAACAGGAAGACCATCAGGCCGACCATGATCAGTGTCGGCAGCAGACTGATCCAGATGGATTCCTTCTTGGGCGCCGGGCTGGACAGCTTCAGGGTGCCGTCCTTGACCTGGGGCATGATGTAGTCTTCGTAGATGAAGCTCATGTCCACGGCGCTGTTGACGTATGTGTATACCTTGTCTCCGGACTTCAGGTCCGCCGTCAGCTGTGTCTCCTCGACCCGGATGCTCTCGACCTCGTTGCTCTTGAGGTAGCCGATCATCGTGGATTCCTTGACTTCCGTCATTTCCGGCGCGGTGTCCAGATTAAAAAACCATATGAAACCGAGGACCAATGCCATTATTACGATCCATACGGTTAAACCTCTGCCTCTTTTTTTCAAGCTTTCGTTCCTCCCTGAGTTTATCCTTTTTTGTCGCTGCCGACAAAAATACAGCTTAATTCTATCATGTACCTACAAATAATTCAACGCTCCCAGGTGTAGTTTCTGTGAATTCTTCCCATCCTTTTTCCTTTATTTTCGGCGCTCGCAGAGATTGTTTTTTCTCCGTATTTAGCGTAAACTGAAGCTGCATCGAAATGACAGGAGCGACACTGGCTATGAGCAGAGCATTCGTAACAGATAAAGAGGCCTGGGCCTATTGCCCAAAGGCTGGCGAGCGCTGTATGTACGCGGAGTATGACAGCGACTGCCGCAGGACTTCCTGCGAGCATTATGGGAAGAAGGCCGCTTCGGTTGCTGCGGGGGCTGCTGGCAGCGCGGGGACTTCGGGCGCTTCGGGGCAGACCAGCCTGCGCACCGTCCGGCGCGCAGAGCGAAGCGACGGCCCTGCCGGGCAAAACAGTGCCGGGCCGGCTGGAAGCAAGGCCTCCGGCCCGGCCAAGACCAAACGGGCCAAACTTGCCATGCCCCGCCGCTGGGGCGGCCGCAGCGGCAACAATTTCTGAAAGCCATGAAGATCGAATACAACCACGTGACATATATTTTTCCGGATGAGGCGCTTACCGGAACGGACGCTTCCGTCATCGAGGCGGATGTGGTCCGGGAGGAAGCAGGCGGCGCCTGCGGGGACGGCCTCGGTGCTGACGGCGCCTGCGATTGGTCCGGCGCCTCCCGTCTGACCTATCGCATTTATTCCCAGCGCCGGCAGGGCAGCCGTTACCTGGCTGCTCACGGCTGCTCGCTCTGCGCCCTGTCCACTTTGATCGGCGCCCTCGCCGATCCTTCCGTCACACCCACTGGCCTGGAGGAAAAGCGGGAGGCTCTGCTTGGCCGGCGGATACCATCTATTGCCGGCCGTCGGCTGGAGCTGCCGGGCCGGCTGGCCAGGGCCCAGCGCATGCCTCTGAACATCGCTGGTCTTTACCGGATCTCCAGCCTTTTCATGAAGACCGAGTTTCTGGATGAGACTTCTGAGGAGCTGGTCCGCGCCTTCATCCTCGAGCGGGCCAGCCGCGGTATCCCCGTCCTTGCCACCGGCAAAGCCATCCCCTCCCTCAGCGGCTCACCGCTCTGCCCCCACAGCGCCCATTCATTTCTGATCATCGGGATGAAAGATCCTTCGACGCTGATCGTTGCCGACTCTGCCGGCCTGAACGATGAACGGGTCAAGTTTGTCGATATCGACCATCTGGTCCCCGGCCTTCTTCGCCGCGGTGCTGCTGCGGCACTAAAAAAGAGACAGTACTATTACAACCGTCTCCGGGATGGCGGGCTGATCTCCCCGCGCGAGCTCTGATCCGTTATTGTTCTCATGCTTTTTGTACTTTTTCTCGAAAGCGCGGGATAAAAGAACAAAAAATTTCAGCGTTCTTGTACTTTTTTCGGGACTTGCCAGCCTTTTGTACAGGCCGAATTTTGGGCAGTCAATAAAATGGGGCCTTGAGAGCATTTTTTCTCGATTATTGACTGGCTCTGATCCACCCTTTCCCTTGTCGCTGCCAGGTTGACAGCGATTCTTTGTACATTTTTCCCTTGAAATCGGAGTTTTGTACAAAACTCTTGATATTTTTTGTACACAAGACAAGAGAACTCCGCTTTTTGTACAAGATGTTAAATTATGGAAGCCACGGAGCTCTCACCAGGACCGGAAATGAGGCGAAAGTACCGAGCAAATTTTTCAGCGGACGAAAACCTGGCCTTTTTTCACGGTCAGCCGGTGGCCCCGGGGGAACTCGACGGTTTTCGGCGCTTGCTTCTTCAGGATAATGGCGTCGGCCGCCTGCAGGCGCTCCTCGGAAATGTCACTGGCCAGGCCGACGTCCGAAAAGGCCCGCGCGATGACCCGGTGACGGATGGCTTCGGGCAGGGCCGCCAGCCCTTCCCTGTCCAGAACGACCAGCGCATCCTGGTCGTCCCCGGCCGGCGCGTTCTGAGCGCAGCCGCCGGCCGGTCCATCTTCCCCGCTGTCTGCCGCCTGCCTCAATTTCCCGTAGGCGGCGTCCGCCTCCTTCCAAAGGCACTCCTTGTCCGCCGCGGCGATCCGACCCAGACGGGTCAGGCCGGCGACGATGTTTGGGTTGTATTGCTCCAGCAAAGGCAGGATCTCCAGCCGGATCTTGTTTCTTGTGTAGATAGGTTCATTATTGGTATGGTCGATGACCGGGTCCAGATGGTTTTCCTGACAGTAGGCTTCGATCTCGCTTCGCGGAACATCCAGAAGCGGTCTGATCACAGGGATCCCGCGTTCAGATCGTTTATAGGCGATGCCCGATAGGCCGTCGGTCCCGGTCCCCCTCAGGATCCGGTGCAGGATGGTCTCCGCCTGGTCGTTGGCGTTTTGAGCCACCGCGATCACAACGCGGGGCGCGTCGGG
>CAMOZS010000147.1 GCA_946631075.1 uncultured Bacillota bacterium
TCCGGCAGCTTTTCCCCTTCATAGACGTAGCCGCAGATATCGCATACCCAGCCTTTGACCTCCTCGGCCGGACGGGGCTTGACCTCAGCCCGGTAGAAGTCATAGGACATGGACGGAACACTGTTCAGGACAGCGCTCTCCTCGATGTCGCAGAAGAACATGAGGTGGCTTCCGGTATCCACGGTGTCGAATACCTTCAGGGACATATATCCGTTGGCGTACTTGTTCAGGTAGGGCAGTCCGTTGCCGGCCCGGTCGAAGTGATCGAAGTCAGCGAACTTAGCCACGTTCCGTCCGGACTGGAATCCGAACTGCTGGAAAACCTGGAAAGGAGCCTGCTCGTTCAGGACGCAGACGTTCATGACCCCGGTCTTGTTGATCACCTCGCAGGAGTAGTTGGCCTTGTTGATGCCCACCATGATCTTGGACGGATCGGAGGAGACCTGGGCGACCGTGTTGCAGATCATGCCGTTGTCTCTCTTGCCGTCGTTTGAAGTCACGACATAGAGGCCGTAGCCGATCTTATAGAGAGCCCTGGGGTCGATCTTCTTTTCTTCTTCTTCTGTTTCCGGCTTGATGTAATCCGCCGCCAGCTCGTCGGCCAGAGCCATCAGCTGGGCGGTGCTCTCCTCGTTCAGGGCGGACATGATGGTAACCGTATTCTCGGCGAAAGTGATGTCCTTGCTGCCTTCGAACATCTTCTTCATTACCTTGGCCGCAGTCGGAGCCCATGTGCCGTTTTCGATGAAGGCAACTGTCCTCTTCTGGAAGTTCCGCTCGGTCAGGTGGTCGATGAACTGACGCATCCAGGGGAAGATCTCCGAATTGTAGGTCGTGGTCGCCAGGACCAGCTTGTCATAGCGGAAGGCATCCTCGACGGCCTCCGCCCAGTCTTCTCTCGCCAGGTCGCTGATCTCGACGTTGGGAACCCCTCTTGCCTCCAGTTCAGCCGCCAGCATCTCAGCCGCTTCCTTGGTGTGGCCGTAAACGGAGGTGTAGGCGATGAAAATGCCGTCGGTCTCAGCCAGATAGCTGGACCAGGTGTCATACAGGTTGATGTAGTATCCCAGGTCTTCTTCCAGCATGGGCCCGTGCAAAGGCAGAATCTTCTCGATCTCCAGACCCGCCGCTTTTTTCAGGACCGCCTGGACCTGAGCACCATACTTGCCGACGATGCCGAAGTAGTAGCGCCGCGCTTCGCAGGCCCAGTCCTCATCCACATCCAGAGCGCCGAACTTGCCGAAGCCGTCAGCGGAGAACAGGATCTTCTCGGAAGGCTCATAGGTCATCATGACTTCCGGCCAGTGAACCATGGGAGCGAACACGAAGTTCAGCTTGTGCTTGCCCAGATCCAGAACGTCGCCGTTAGCCACTTCGACGGACTTGCCGATCTTGATGTCCGGGAAGTACTGAGCAATCATCTTGAAGGTCTTCTTGTTGCCTACCACTATCGCCTTGGGGTACTTCTCCATGAAGGCCTGGATGGAAGCGGAATGGTCCGGCTCCATGTGCTGGACGACCAGATAATCCGGAGCCACGCCCCGCAGAGCCAGTTCGATGTTCTGCAGCCACTCCTGGGTCTTCCTCTGGTCGATGGTATCCATGATCGCGATCTTGTTATCGATGATGGCGTAGGAATTGTAAGCCATACCGTTGGGCACGATATACTGGCCCTCGAACAGGTCGATATCGTGGTCGTTGGCGCCGATATAAACGATCGTGTCTGTGATGTTTCTGTTCATAAAAATCTCCTTTTTTCTCTATATTCTGCGGCCTTGGCCGCTTTTGCCCATACACAGTTATTGTAACACAGTTCCCGGGGGTATGATATAATATTCCCGTATTTTATCGTGCAAAAGCTGGAGCATCCCATGGCAGAAAACAAACCCGTGACAACTCTCAAAGGACAGCCCGTCGTCTACATGCTCCGCTGCAGGGACGATTCTCTCTACACCGGCTGGACCAACGATTTCGCCCAAAGGCTGGCTGCCCACGCCTCGGGAAAGGGCGGCAAATATACCCGCAGCCGCCTGCCGGTGAAGCCGGTCTACCTTGAGATCGCTGCCGACCGGAGCGCCGCCCTCAGGCGGGAAGCTGCCATCAAAAGGATGGCGCCCGCTGCTAAGCGGGCGCTGATCTCATCGGGATCCAATGTCCTCGATTCCTTTCGTTCAGCTCTGAACGATCTCATTTGACTGTGACTTTGATCTTGGCGAAGACGCCGTTCTGGGCATAGGCGTAAACGTAGCAGCTGCCCTTCTTCACGCCCTTGATCACTCCCTTGGAGCTTACGGTCGCGATCGCCTTGTTTGCTGAGTCGTAGGACACAGCTCTGTGCTTCTTGACCTTGGCTTTCTTGCTGACAGGCACAGCCTTTGCAGCCAGCTTGAAGGTCTTGCCGGTCTTCACGGTGACCTTGTTCTTCTTGGCCTTGGTCGTCACTTTCTTATCGTTTCCGACCTTGCCGCCGGCTGTCGCCGCGTGGATGGTCGGGCTTGCCGCGACGGTGATCTCTTTACCGCCGATCTCCTTGTAAGCGACGACGATGTACTTGTAGTACTTGCCCTTCTTCAGCTTCTTCTGGGTGAAGCTGGTGGTGCCGTTCGTCTTGATGGTCTTCAGCAGTTTGGCCTTCTTGGTCTTGCCGCAAAGGTTGCCGTAGATCTTATAGCCGTCGGCCTTGCTGTTTTTGTTCCACTTGATCGTGATCGATGTCTTGGCTGTCTTGGAGGCCTTGGCCGTCAGGGGGCTGAAGTGGGCTCCCTTGACGTCGGAGTCGGTGTTGCCCTTCAGGACCGCTTCATCGGTGACCAGCAGGGTGTCTGCCGGGATGCCGGCTTCCTGAGCGTAATTGTAGACTTCCATAGCCTCGGCGGTGTCCAGATCCAGGGTGTTCACGATCTTATCGACTGCCTTCTGCTCCCCTTCCGGAAGCTTGGAATATCCGCCGTCGTTCTTGATGATCTGGAAGCTGACCTGGGTCGTTCCTTCGAAGTTTCCGATGCCTTCGAGGCTGATGGTCGCGGTTCCGATCTCTACGTTGTTCTCGTAGCCGGTGATCCGGTAGTCGGTCCCCTCTTCCATGGCTGTTTCGTTAAAGGTAAGCTCCGGCTTGGGGGTCAGCTCTTCTCCGGTGTTCATCACCGGCTCCATGTCCGCGATCTGAGCCTGGCTGATATCCGCCTTTGCGATATTGAAGACGGCTGTGACCTGGCCCTTGAAGTTGCCCTTGCCTTCGATGCTTACTGTCGCCTTGCCGGCGTTAGTGTTGTTCTCGTAACCTGCGATCTCGTAGTCGGTTCCGGCCTGCAGCTCCTCGTCGTTAAAGGTGATGACCGGCTGGGGCGTCAGGGCCTTGCCTGTATAGGTCTGGTCCTCGATCTGCCCGATCTGGGCCTTGTCCAGGCCTGCCGGCAGGATCCTGAAGCTGACGCTGGCAGTGTCCGTGAACCGGTCCCGTCCTTCGATGGTGATGGCCGCGTCTCCGGCGTTAGTGTTGTTCTCGTAGTCAGCGATCCGGTAATCGGTTTCCTCCTGCAGCTCCTCATCGTTAAAGGTGACGACCGGCTTCGGCGTCAGGGCCTTGCCTGTGTAGGTCTGGTCCTCGACTGGAGCGATCTGCGCCTGGCCGATCTGAGCCGGAACGATCTGGAAGTTCAGTGTCGCGGTTCCCTTGTAGTTGCCTTTGCCTTCTATGGTGACGGCCGCGGTACCCAGCTCAATGTTATTCTCGTAGCCGGTGATCTCGTAGTCGGTCCCCTTCTCCAGGCCGGCTCCGTTGAAGGTCAGGACCGGCTCTGCTTTGATCTCTTTTCCTGTATAGCTTCTGTCTTCGATCTTGGCTGCATCAGCCTTTGCGATATCCGCCGGGCTGATGGTGAAGGAGGCCTCCAGGTTTCCGGAGTACTTGCCCTTGCCCTCGGCCTTGACGGAAGCTGTCCCCGCCTCGGTGTTCTTGTCGTAGGTGAGGGTGTAGTCATCGCCTGTCAGCTGTTTGGTATGGCCCTTGTTCCAGACCTTGACCTCCGGCTCCTGAGCGGCTCCGTTGTAGACCTGGTCATCGACCGGTTCGATGGAGCCATTGTCCAGAACGAAGAATGCATCGTATATTGCCTGTGCGCTATCTCTGTTTTCTTCAGCGGTCGTAAGAGCTCCTTTTGCCATGGTCCAGGCATTCTCGGCTGCATCCAGGGCCCCCTGCTTTTCTTCTGCTGTTGCCTTGGCTGCAGTTTCTTCTCCTGCCGCATTGTCGGCTTTGACCTGGGCGGCTTTTTCTGCCACGATGGCTTTATCATTTGCCGTCTGCTTGTCCGTCAGATCAGCTTTGGCGTCCGCCAGATCCTGCTCCGCTTCAGCTACCATATCTTCAGCGTCGTTGAGCTCCTGCTTTGCCTGGGCTGCCGCAGCCTTTGCATCCTCAAGATCCTGCTGGGCATCCATAACGTATTCGGGCGCCGTCTTCAGAGTCTCGACCGCGTCCTCAGCGGCGGTGAG
>CAMOZS010000148.1 GCA_946631075.1 uncultured Bacillota bacterium
GCTTCGACGAACTTGTATCCCATATCCATCAAAAGCCGTACATCCCTGGCCAGGGTAGCCGGATTACAGGAAACGTAGATGATATGCTCCGCGCCCGCATCCGCGACAGCTTCCAGAAGTTCCGGCCGGCATCCTGCCCTCGGCGGATCCAGGATGGCTATATCCGCCCGCCAGATGTATTCCTGCAGCTGAGGATCGATCTTCACTGAAGACGAGCCCTTCTTCGCCGCGGAAGTCCTGTCAGCTCCAGCCCTGTCAGCTCCGGGCCTGTCATCCCCGGCTCTGTCTCCTGCCGCAGTCTTGCCTACATAAGCCGGCAGAAGCTCTTCCGCTTTGCCGCACAGGTAGCGGGCGTTCACGATGCCGTTGATGACCGCATTGCGGTTGGCGTCAGCCACCGCTTCCTTGACGGATTCGATGCCGACCACCATCTTCGCCAGGTCGGCGCAGTACAAACCGATGCTCCCGACCCCGCAGTACAGATCCAGAAGGACCGGCTCAGCCGATGCTCCCCTCCCAGCACCCGAGCCATCCCGTGCTCCCGTGCTCCCCATCATGACATAGGCGCGCACCTGGTCGTAGAGCCTCTGCATCTGGACCGGGTTGACCTGGAAGAAGCTGGCCGGTGAGATCTCGAAACGGAGGTGACCGATCACCTCATCTATGGTGGGTCTGCCGGCGATGGTGGTGTACTCCTCTCCCAGCACTTCCCCGCTGACCCGGATCTGGCTGCGGTCCTTCTTCTTATTCTTTTCAACATTTTTGCCGCTGGCCTTGTTGATGTTGACCACGACGCTTTCCAGCGAATAGCCGACCTCATCGATGGCCTCATCCAGCATTTCTACCAGTTTTTGCGCCCCCGGGATCCCCCTGCCGTTCAGGACCAGGATCACCATGACTTCACCGGTCCCGAAGGCGGTCTTGACGATCAGATGACGCAGCAGCCCCTTCTCCCACTTGGGGTCGAAGGCTGTGATGTTATCCTCTTCCATGAACCGACGCAGAGCGTCCGCTGCCGCCATAGCCGCCATCGACTGCAGATAGCAGTCCCCGCAGTCCACGACCTCATGGCTTTTTGCCCGGTAGAATCCCACCGAAGGATCGCCCAGGTTTTCCACGACCCCGCCCTTGCGGGTTATGATGCCGCCGGTGCTCACCGGGAAGACGGCCTTGTCACGGTAGCGGAAGCTCCCCTGCCCGCCGTTGTCCTCATCCTCCATGCCGATGATCGGCCGGATCAGAGGATCATCGAGCCCCGCCAGCCTTTGCAGTTTGCTGCGGACCTGCTGCTCCTTCAGCTGCAGCTGTCCCTCGTAGTCCAGTTTCGCCATCGGGCAGCCGCCGCAGCCCTCATTGAAATAGGGGCAGTCGAATTCCTCGTTGCGGTGTGGGGAAGGCTCCAGCAGCTCCTCCAGACGGCCGAAAGCGTAATTCTTCTTGACCTTGGTCAGCCGCGCCCGGACCCTGTCTCCCGGCACCGTATCCGCGACAAAAACGACCATGCCGCCGTCCGATGCCCGTCCGATGCCCTGGCCCTCCGCGCTCATATCCTCGATCCATAATTCCGTGATCTGTCCTTTTTCCATGTCGTCAATTCCTCTCCCAGATTACAGGTTCCTGGCTATCTCGCCCAGCCTGCGCAGGCGCCCGTTCACTCCCGATTTCGACAGAGGCGGATCCAGCATCTGGCCCAGCTCCTCCAGTCCCGCGTCCGGATGATCCAGCCGCAGCCGGGCCACCTCCTGCAGCTTGGCGGAAAGGCTGTCCAGTCCCTTTTTCTCCTCTATCCTTCGGATCCAGTCAAGCTGCTCACCGGCCGCCCGGATGGCCTTGTCGATATTGGCATTATCCAGATTGTCCGCCCGGTGGGTGTGATTCATCAGATCCTTCTTCATCATCACATCCTGGAACTCGAAGTACTGACCCGATGCTCCCATGATCGCAAGAGTATCGGCGATCTGGTCCCGGGCCTTCAGGTAGACCCCGTAACCCTTCCTGCGGGTCACGATCCTGGGCGTGATATCATCGAAGGTGTTGATCAGCCGGCGAAGATCCCGGGCCAGCAGCTGGGAGGTCGTGCTGATCTCCAGATGATAGCTCTTCTCAGGATTTGCCACGGTCCCGGCGGCCAGAAAAGCTCCTCTCAGGTAAGCCTTCCGGCAGCATTTGGTCCTGATCAGGCCCTCGTAGATCCCGTCACTGATGCTGTTCATGCCCTCCCGGACCATCAGGATCCCCGCTTCACGGAGGATCATTTCACTGTTGTTGTCCGGATCGATGGTGATGGTATACTGCTTGCCCCGGTCGAATGACTCGGCCATGCCCACTCCGATGTCCGTATCCACCTTGAAGTATTTGCCGATCAGGCTCTTATAGTGACGGACCACCGCGTTGTTGGGCGTGGTCATGGAGATCCGGAATTTCCCGCCTCCGGCCAGGCCGATGCTCCCGGCGAAGCGCATGAATCCGGCGATCTCCGCGATCATGCAGCACTTCTTTTCCGGAGTGATCCTGGCAAGTTCATTTTTTGTTTCCGAAGCAAAACTCATATCGAAGCTCTTTCTCCTTACAATCAGGGCCCCTTCCATACAGAAGAGGCCCCATTCTGCTTTTTCAGCGCGGATCACCGCATCTCAGCGGATCTCCGCATCTCGGCGGATCCCCGCATCTCGGCGGATCACCGCATCTCCGCGGATCCTTATTTCTTTCTCGGCGGGATGCTCAGGATCTCTCTGGCTTCATCCGGTGTGGCAACTTCTCTGCCCAGCAGCTTAGCCAGCTCGACGACCTTGGCTACCATCTCGCCGTTGCTCTTGGCCAGGACGCCCTTTTCCATATAGAGGTTGTCCTCGAAGCCGATCCTGCAGTGGCCGCCCATGATGATGGACGCTGCCGCGATCTTGAAGGCGTCTCTGCCGATAGCGCATCCGGTCCAGGTGCATCCCGGCGGTACGGAATCTACGCAGAAGGCCAGGTCTCTGACGGTCGCGGACATCTGAACGCCCAGAACGAAGTCAAAGTGCATGGGCATATCCAGATAACCCTTGCGGCCGGCTGTCTTCAGGACCACGTCCAGCATGCCCTTGTCGAAGCACTCCAGCTCCGGCTTCATGCCCTTCTCCTGCATGGTCTTGGCAAAGTTGATGATGGTGTTGTCTGTATTGACGAAGATCTCGTCGCCGCCGAAGTTGCATGTGCCGCAGTCCAGGGTAACGAATTCCGGAGTCGGTGTCACGTTGGTGGAGTCCAGCCTTTCCTCGTCCGTCATGCCGACTGCGCCGCCGGTGGAGGGCTGGATGATGACATCCGGGCAGACCTCATAGATGGCGTCCATGCACTCCTGGAAGCGCTTGGCGCTCTGGGTCGGAGTTCCGTCGTCTTCACGCACGTGCAGGTGGATGACGGAAGCGCCGGCGTCATAGGCGGACTTGGCTTCCCGGACGATCTCCTCTACCGTATAAGGTACGGCCGGATTGTGCTCCTTCGTTACTTCTGCGCCGCAGATGCATGCGGCAATGATCAGTTTCTCCATTTGTTTTGTCTCCTCTCTAGAATCATTTATACATACACATTTATTGTATCACAGATCCGATCTGTGTACAGACGATATTTTGCCGGCCCCATCAGAGGTCCCGGTGCTCGATGGTCGCCCGGTGTCCCCTCTCCCGCAGCCTGCGGTGGATCTCATTGGCCACCGCCACTGACCGGTGGTGTCCCCCGGTGCATCCGATCCCGATGTTCAGCCCGTACTTGCCCTCTTTCATGTAGAAGGGCGCCAGCTCCTCCACCATCATGATGACCTGTTCCAGGAACTTCTGAGTGATCTCATGCTTCAGGACGTAATGGCTCACCTTGCGGTTGTTCCCCGTCAGCTTTCGCAAAGACTGGACATAATAGGGATTGGGGATGAACCTGGTATCGAAGACGATATCCATAGCGGCGGGAGTCCCCTTCTTGAAACCGAAGGACATGATATTGATCATGAAAGTAGTCTCGTTCTCTTCTGAGGTCAGCAGCTGGCGGAGCTCCGTCCAGAACTGGGCCACCTTGAGGTTGGACGTATCGATGATGTAGTCGGCTGCCGACCGGATCTCCGTCAGCATCTCACGCTCCCTGGCAAGGCCGGCTTCGATGGGACCTCCTCCCGACAGGGGATGGGCCCGCCTGGTCTCGCTGAATCTCTGCAGCAGAGCCCGGTCGCTGGCTTCCAGATAGAGGAGCTTGTAATCGGTCTCCGACCGGTCCATCTCCTCCAGCACGCCCAGGAAATCATCAAAGAAGGTCCGGCTCCTGACATCCACCACAAAAGCGACTTTCTCGATAGTATGCCCGCTCCGGGTCAGATCGACGAAACTTTTGATCAATGCCGGAGGCATATTATCGATGCAGTAGTAGCCCATATCCTCCAGGCAGTCGATGGCCTGCGTCTTGCCCGCGCCTGAAAGCCCTGTGATGATGATCGTCTTCATGGTGTCCTTCCGCTTTCTTCCCGCT
>CAMOZS010000149.1 GCA_946631075.1 uncultured Bacillota bacterium
CGCCCAGGGTCATGGCCTCGGTCTGGTCATGGGTAACGTAGATGAAGGTGGTGTCGATCCGCTCCCGCAGCTTGATGATCTCGGCGCGCATCTCGTTTCTCAGCTTGGCGTCCAGGTTCGAGAGGGGCTCGTCCATCAGCATGACCTTGGGGGCGCGGACGATGGCGCGGCCGATGGCGACACGCTGTCTCTGGCCGCCGGACAGGGCCTTGGGCTTACGGTCCAGATACTGGGTGATGTCCAGGATCTCAGCCGCTTCCTTGACCTTCTTCTCGATCTCAGCCTTGGGAGTCTTGTTCATCCTCAGGGAGAAGGACATGTTGTCGGCGACGGTCATGTGCGGATACAGAGCGTAGTTCTGGAATACCATGGCGATGTTACGATTACGCGGTTCCACATCATTCATTCTCTCTTCGCCGATGAACAGGTCTCCTTCCGAGATCTCTTCCAGTCCCGCGATCATCCGGAGTGTGGTCGATTTACCGCAGCCGGACGGGCCGACCAGTACGATAAATTCCTTGTCCGCGATCTCAATATTGAAATCCTGTACCGCTACGACGCCTTTATCGGTGATCTGAAGATTTGTCTTCTTCTCCGGCTCATCCTTCTTTTTCTTGGATTTGCCCTCCGTATTGGGGTAGATTTTCTTGACATTCTTCAACACTACTCGTGCCATGGTTTGTCCTCCTTGTGCTTTTCCACAGTAATATTGACATTACAATAATACGAATATTATACACTCATTCAATAAAAAATCACCATTTTTTTTATTTTTCTTCTGTATCTCTGTTCGGCCGTATAGTGAAAGTGTGGCCCAAAGAGGTGTATTCCAGCTCCTCCGGCTCCTCTTCCGGAGCCTCTGTTTCCGCGCAAAGGCTGGCCCTGCGGCGGTGTTCCCTGCGGGCGAACCAGATGACCACCGACCCGATGGAAACCAGTGTGAACACACCCAGAAGAATGCTCTTGAAATGGGCGTATCCGGCCCAGAAGATCCCCAGAAGAAGGTCCGCCAGCCAGACCCCGGCCGCCGCGATCAGGATCCACTTGATGGAATGACGGTTAAGGATCTTGCCGATGGGAAGGTCCGGGAACATGGCCTTGGCCGTAGCGGTAAAGGCCGCCCCGATCACCAGGGCGATCAGCAGGAAACTGAACAGATACTGCAGGAGCGGGGAAAGTCCCGCGAAAAGAAAATTCCCGGCCATGATGGTCAGATGACCGATAAACCACATAGGCAACACGAAAACCGCCCGCACCGCCAGGGGCAGGTGCAGGATCCATTCCTTCACCGGACCGTTCTTGACCGAAGAGTCCTTCTGCTTTTCTTCATCCGCGGCCGCACCGGTATCCTGATCGTTCTCCAGATCGACATACTGGATCTGGGGCTGGGTATTCATATCCTGCTGCAGCAGATCCGCCGGATCGTCGAAGGATGCGTCTACCGCTGCGCCGGAGGCCGCGATCGTTGCTGCGACCGCAGCCGCGATTTTTTTCTTGTTATCCATTCCGACGCTCTTTATCCAATCTGATTATTTCTTGAAGACATCCAGCAGGATCCCCAGATTCCTGGGATGGAGCATCTGGGCTCTCTCCTGGCTCTCCCATACCTCGGGATACTTCTCAACTACGCCGTTGATCTCAGCAAACAGGACCTCCAGATCTCCGGCGGACATGCCGGCCTGTCTGGCGTGCTCTTCATACTGTTCCGGAGCCTCGGCTACCTTCTCTGCCATCTTCTTGTACGCCTTCGCGTATTCCTGGCTGGTCATGCCCTCGACTTTTTCCAGTTCCGGATGCTGCTCATCCGCGGTAAGGGCCTGGTTGAACGCGTTTTCAACCAGTTCGGCCACTGCTTCCGGAGCCATGGCCCATTTCCGGACCAGCTCAGCCAGTCTGCTTACGGACGCCTTTTCCTCCGATCCCAGATCTTCGTATGCCTTCCTGATCTCTTCAGCCTTCTGCCTCATTCTGATATCCTCCTTATATTAAAGAATCTTCTATTTTGACTTCAGATATACACAGTATATCCATTCTTTATACCAATTTCAAGAAAAAACGGAGGCTGCTTACGCAGCCTCCTTACCCCTTCAATCTGTTCTTTTTTGTGCAGCGGACCTCAGTTCAGGACCACTTCTCCGCTTTCCTTATCGAAGATGTGGATCCGGGTGGGATCAACTGCGAGAGTTACCATAGAACCGGTCGGTGCTACGATGCTGGAAGGTACCTTCGCGATCATTTTCGCACCGGCATAATTGAAATAGAGGAATGTTTCGGAACCCATCATCTCGTCCAGATCGACTTCCGCTGTCAGAGTGTTGGTTCCGCCAAGATCTTTATCTTCGCCCAGCAGGTGTTCGGGCCGGATGCCCAGAACGACTTCCTTGCCAACGTAAGGCGCCAGTTCCTCTCTGCCGCAGGGGACCTTTGTGTCCCCGAAGACTACGGCGTATCCCGTATCCGTCTTCTCGACGACCGCGTCGATGAAGTTCATCTGCGGCGAACCGATGAAGCCTGCGACAAACAGGTTGCAGGGCTTATGGTACAGGGTCTGCGGCGTATCGAACTGCTGGATGATCCCGTCCTTCATGACGCAGATCCGGTCTCCCATGGTCATGGCCTCGGTCTGGTCATGAGTAACGTAGACGAATGTGGTCCCAAGCTGTTTGTGGAGCTTGGAGATCTGGCTTCTCATCTCCGTTCTCAGCTTGGCGTCCAGGTTGGACAGAGGTTCGTCAAGAAGGAATACGGACGGATTTCTTACCATTGCCCGTCCCAGGGCGACACGCTGTCTCTGTCCTCCGGACAGGGCCTTGGGCTTTCTGTCCAGATACTCGGTCAGTCCCAGGATCTCCGCGGCTTCCCTGACCTTACGATCGATCTCCTCCTTCGGCTCCTTCTTCAGTGTCAGGGCGAAGGCCATGTTCTTGTAGACCGTCATATGGGGATAGAGGGCGTAGTTCTGGAACACCATAGCAATGTCTCTGGACTTGGGCGGAACAGCGTTCATCAGGGTGTCCCCGATGTACAGGTCTCCTTCCGAGATCCCTTCCAGTCCCGCGATCATCCGCAGAGTAGTGGACTTGCCGCATCCGGAAGGTCCGACCAGGACGACGAATTCTTTATCCTTGATCTCAAGGTTCAGGTCCGGAATGACCGTGACCCCGTTATCGTATGTTTTTACAACATTCTTGAATGTGATTCCAGCCATTTTTGTTCTCCTATTCTTTCACGCCGCCCAGAGTGACACCTGCGATGATGTATCTGGATAGCAGGATGTAAATGATGATGATCGGCAGGATCGAGATCAGTACGACCATGTATACCTTGCCCATGTCAAACTTCATGAAGTCAGCGGACCGCAGGGCCGCGATCAGGATCGGCAGGGTCTTCTTGCTGTTGTCCGTGATGACCAGAGCCGGAATGAAGAAGTTGTTCCATGTGGTGACGAAGGTGAAGATGGCCTGGACCGCGATCGCCGGTTTCATGATCGGCAGGACGATCCGGTTAAAGGTCCGGAACTCGCTGCTTCCGTCGATCCTGGCGGCTTCGACCAGTTCCAGAGGCAGACTCGACTGCATGTAACTGTACATGAAGTAGAAGACTGCCGGCGCCGCGATGGACGGGAGGAACAGGGGCCACAGGGTATTCATCATACCCATCTGAGTGATCAGGCGGATGAAGCCCAGAGCCGAGACCTGTGTCGGCATGACCAGGATCAGCATGATGAATATAAAGGCTGGCCGTTTCAGCTTGAACTCATAGGCGTACAGTCCGTAGGCGGTCAGGGCCGAGAAGTAGGTGGCCAGGGCCGCGGCGCAGGCCGAAACGATCAAGCTGTTTTTGATACCGGACAGGACCGGGATATTGGCGTCGTTGATGACGTTATGGAAGTTGACGAAAAACGATCCTCCCGGAATGAAGGAGAAACCCTGCTGGATCTGGGAATGGTTTCTCGTCGCGTTGATGATCAGTATGTAGAAGAAGAACAGGCACAGGAAGGCCAGGATGATCAGGACTACATACGCGAGAACGGTTCTGCCGTAAGAAGTTCTTTTTTCCTGCATCTCTTACGCCCTCCCTTCCGCAGCTGCGGCTGCTTTTCTCTGCTTTCTCATCGACTTGCCTCTCTTCCTTCTGCGGGTGGTCGCTTCGTCCTCCGGATTGAGTACGAAGTAGACTACCAGGCAGAGGATGGCGCATATGATGAACAGTATGACGGATATAGCGCCGGCCATACCGAAGTTTTTGCTGTACAAATGGTTGTTCAGGAACATGATGACAGTCTCAGTCATTCTGTCAGGAGCTCCCTTGCCGTTGGTCAGGATCTGCGGGACGTCGAACATCTGCAGACCGCCGATCATGGA
>CAMOZS010000150.1 GCA_946631075.1 uncultured Bacillota bacterium
GTGGACGGGATCGAGCTCTGCAGCAGCTTTGATCTGGACATGACGAAGCAGATCATCGCCGCCGTCGAAGCCATCGACCCCAGGATCCCCGTGGGAAGCAACGGGATCACGGTATAGGCCGGCGGAGGACAGCTTAGGAAAGAACTGACATGAATATAATTTTTGACATGGACGGGGTGATCTTCGACACGGAGCGGTTCTGGCTGGACTGCTGCATCCCGGCCGCGGAGGAGCTGAACATGGAGGGCTTCGCGGAGGTCTATCCCCGCTGCATCGGCCTGACCGAGCCGGAGACCTGGAAGGTGGTCATGGACGCCTACGGCGACCGGGCCCTTCTCGAAGAGATGTACGCAAAAGCTGGAGAGATCTTTCACGAACGCTACGAGGAGGGAGGCCTTCCTGTCAAGCCCGGAGCCCGGGAGATCCTGACCTGGCTGCGCCAGCAGCAGATCCCGACTGCCCTGGCATCCTCTACGAAGGAAGAGATCGTCACTAAGGAGCTGGCCGACGCCGGCCTGCTCCGGTATTTTGATGTGCTCACCTGCGGCGATCACGTGGAACGGAGCAAGCCAGCCCCGGATATTTTCATCGAAGCCGCCCGGAGGCTGGGACAGGCCCGGCCCAGGGAAAGCGGAGCAGACCTCACCCCGGCGGACTGCTTTATCATCGAGGATTCCTTCAACGGGATCCGGGCGGCCGCAGCCGCCGGCGCCCAGCCTTTGATGGTCCCGGACATGCTGGAGCCGACCGAAGAGATCCGGGCCCTGACCTATAAGATCTTCCGGGATCTGTTTGAAGTCAGGGATTTTTTGCAGAGCCTGTAACACATTCCTTCTCCTCGTGTATAAGAACACAGAAATAACATAATGGCTCTCCAACGCTGGCGGGGATAAGCTGGGCCGCAGCTTTTATAAGAACGGCATGATCAAGAAGTGCAAATTCAACGATCTGACGATCTATTATAACAAGAGGGGCCTGGAGACATCCGCCAAAGCCCCCGGAGACATTATCCCCTGGGAGAAGATCACCTATAAGTACTCGAAGAACGGAAACGTAACGGTTGCCTACCTGACCACCGGTGACAAAGACGGCAACACTTACGATTCGAAGATCGTCTACAAATACGACCGCAAATACAAAGTTCCAGCACGCAAGCACGCAGCCTGGATCAACGAGTTCTCCAGCACCTATGGATGCAATGTGATCTTCAGCGATATCACAGGAAACACTTTATAGACAGGAGGTAAAGACTATGAAAAAGAAAATCGCGGCATTCGTACTGTCTCTTGCGATCGCGGTCTCATTCATGCCGGCAAACACCTTTGCCGCATCCACCGCCAAGATGACATCCTATGATCAGGTGATCAAATCCGGCAGTACCGTTTACTGCGCCGGCGCGGAAGGTATCTACAAGGTCAAGGTAAAGAAGGGCAAGGTCGTCAGCAAGAAGCGCCTGGTCGACGCGGAATCTTTCGGCGCCTATTCCTACTACAGCGGCATGAAGAAAAAGGGCAAGTACATCTACACCCAGTCCAGCTCAGAGGGCACTCTGTTCAGCCTCGTCAGGGTCAGGACCTCGAACGGCAAGTGCAAAACCCTGGCCAGCGCCAATGACAAGGGCGAGATCAACTACGCCATCAAGAAGAGCAAGATCTATTACAAGCCCTCATACGGCGGAGCAAAGAAGGTCATGAAACTGAACGGCAAGAACAAGAAGAAGACCTCGGTCAAGCCGGTCATGAAGCACAGAAAATCCAACGCCAAGGGTTACAAGGTGATCATGAAGGAAAAAGGCTCCAGGGTCATCACCTACCTGAAGACCCCCAAGGGTAAGTTCAGGCTGGGATCCCACCGGATCTACTAAGGGGTCTTTACAGAGAAAGCCTTATAGAAAACTACTGCAATAACGAACAAAGAAGCGGCCGGTCCGCTTCTTTGTTGCCTTATACTTACTTATACAATAATTTCTAAAAAAAGAAAAGAATACAGACATGTTCTGACGTAAATATATATTGTTCAGGAAAATGGGTAAGGAAGGGATCTGGAGTCAGAGTGAATTCATCGAATATCGTTGAAGAAATAAAAAGCAGGTGTAACATCGTTGACGTCATCGGAAGAGTCGTCACCCTGAAAAAGGCGGGGAGCAATTACAAGGGCCTCTGTCCTTTTCATAATGAGAAGACACCTTCTTTTAATGTGAATGAAGAGAGGCAGATCTTCAAGTGCTTCGGCTGCGGTGAATCCGGCGATGTGATCGCCTTCGTGGAGAAATACTACAATCACGACTTCCGCGGCGCCTGCGAGATGCTGGCCGGTGAATACGGTATCGATATGACCGGGGCTTTCGGCAGAAGCGAGCATAAGAAGGAACTCTACGAGATCAACCGTCAGGCGGCCAGGTTTTTCTATAAGGCCTTCCGGTCCGGGATGAATCCCGGCTATGCCTATATGAAGAGCCGGGGGATCTCCGAGGAGATGATGAACAAGTTCGGCATCGGATATGCTGACGGGGGCTGGCAGACTCTGCTGAATCACATGGAGTCTCTGGGCGTATCCAGAGATAAACTGATGCAGCTGGGCCTCATTTCCCAGTCCAAGGGCCGGTATTACGATAAATTCCGGGACCGGGTCATTTTCCCCATCATCGACGCCGGCGGCAAGGTCATCGGCTTCGGAGGCAGGATCATCGGGGACGGCAATCCCAAGTATCTGAACTCCCAGGAGTCGGACATTTTCCAGAAGAAGAACAACCTGTACGGGCTCAACCTGGCCAAGGCTGACATCAGGAAGGACGACCGGATCGTCCTGGTCGAGGGCTATATGGATGTGATCTCGGTCTACCAGGCGGGGATCCGCAACGTATGTGCCTCCCTGGGCACAGCTCTGACCGATAATCAGGCCCGGCTGATCAGGCAGTATACCAAGAATGTGATCCTGTCCTATGACGCTGACGAGGCAGGACAGAACGCGGCCATGCGGGGCATCGATATCCTTTACCAGGAGGGCCTTCGGCCCAGAGTGCTCAAGGTGAGCGACGGCAAGGATCCCGACGAGTTTATTAAGAAAAATGGCCGCTCAGCCTTTGTACAGCTGATGGACGAAGCCCTGCCATTCGGCGACTTCAAGATGGCCAGGATCAGCGGCAGGTACGACCTGAACGACGAACAGCAAAGGCTGGACTACCTGCGGGAGTTCATCGGGCAGCTGCAGGCCATGAGGCCGGTGGAAGCGGACCTGTATATATCCAAGCTGGCCGAGCAGACCGGGATCTCGCCCCAGGCCATCCGGAGGGAATACGAGACCGGAAGGCAGGAGGAGCCGGTAAGGCCAGCAAGACCGGCGCCTCAGGAGACACAGACGGCCGCGGCAGAGCTCAGCGAAGTGGAGAAGACCCTGCTGAAGCTGATGCTGACGGACATGAAATATACCGGTCTTCCCGAGGATATCGGCGGGCTGGTCTTCCGAAGCGAGGAAGGGAGCCTGACCTGGCGGATGATCCTGGAAATGGCTCAGGGAAAAGGCGGGACAGGTCCCGCGGATATCAGCTGGCTCAAGGAGAAGGCGGGGCCGGAGATGTATGAAGTCCTGGAGGAGATCGACCGGACCATCATCCCGCCCGATAAGAGCGACACCATATATGCGCAATGCATTGATTATATAAGAAGAGAAGAACTGAAACGGCAGGAACAGGAGATCACCTGGAAGCTTTCCCTCGATGACGGGACTGTCCCGGATGAAGAAATGGGAGAGCTGATGCGAAGACTGGCCGAAATACAAAGAAAACTCAAAGGACAGGGGGTATAAGAATCGATGGCAGAGAAAAAGAACAATAAGAAGGTCGATGTTGATCTGGAGCTGGAGGCTTTCCGTAAGAACATCCGGGATATCCTGGACAACGGTACCGAAAGCGCGACTTTCAACAGGACCAAGGATCAGGCGGCCCTGCAGAAGCTGATCCTCCACGCCAAGGGAAGGGAACGTCAGGCTGTTACCCAGCATGAGATCGAAGAGACCTTCTCCGGGATGGACATCGGCGAGAAGCAGATGGAGAACATTTATCAGCAGCTGGCGGCCAACAAGATCGAGATCCTGACCGAGATGGAACCGGACGCCAAGGACCTGATGGAACTGGAGGAAGAGGGCGAAGAGACTGATCCGGCCGTAGCGGCGGCAGAGGCGGCAGGAGCCAAGGAGATCGACCTGGAGAGCACTCTTTCCAAGAGCATTTCCGTCGAGGATCCGGTCCGTATGTATCTCAAGGAGATCGGCAAGGTCCCCCTTCTTACCGCTGAGGAAGAGGTGGAGCTGGCCAAGAGAATGGAAGCCGG
>CAMOZS010000151.1 GCA_946631075.1 uncultured Bacillota bacterium
AAGCTCTGTGTGGATGTTCAGCTCGTCGTGGATCTGCAGGATCAGCCGGGACTTGAGTCCGGCTTCACGCAGAGCCCGGTAGACCCGGATCATGGCGATCTTGATGATGTCCGCCGCGCTTCCCTGGATGGGGGAGTTCATGGCCAGACGCTCGCCCATCTGACGGACCATGTACTGGGAAGCCCTGATCTCGTTGATGTAGCGCCTGCGGCCGAACATGGTCTCCACGTAGCCGTTTTCCTTGCACAGGTCCACCTGGCCGTCCATGAAGGCCTTGACCGCCTGGTGCTTATCGAAATAAGCCTTGATATACTCATCCGCCTCTTTTCGGGAAATGTTCAGGTTCCCGGAAAGTCCGAATGAACTCATCCCGTAGATGACGCCGAAGTTGACCGCCTTTGCCCGGCTTCTCTCCTCGGCCGTGATCTGATCCTCCGGAATGCCCAGCACGTTGGCCGCTGTGGCCCGGTGGATGTCCTCGCCGTTATTGAAGGCCTCGATCAGAGCCGGATCCTCCGACATGTGGGCCAGGACCCGAAGCTCGATCTGGGAATAATCGGCCCCCACCAGAGTATGGGACTCATCGTCCGGCACGAAGGCCTTGCGCAGCTCCCGCCCCAGCTCTGTCCGGATAGGGATATTCTGCAGGTTGGGCTCGGTGCAGCTGATCCTGCCCGTCGCCGCCACCGTCTGCATGAAGTGGGCGTGGATCTTGCCGTCCTCCTCGTTGATCAGGGGGATCAGGCCGTCGATATAGGTGCTCTTCAGCTTGGTCAGCTGCCGGTATTCCAGAATAGCCGGGACGATGGGATGCTTGTCCCTGACCTTTTCCAGGATATCAGCGCTGGTCGAATAGCCCCGCTTGGTCTTCTTGCCGTGGGGCAGCTGCAGCTTTTCAAAAAGGATGGGCCCCAGCTGGACCGGCGAATTGATGTTGAACTCCTCCCCGGCCATTTCGTGGATCTGCCCGGTCAGCCGGTCGATCTCCCCGGTCAGGGACTCGCCGAATGAGGCCAGGAAATCCCGGTCGGCCCGGAAGCCTTCCTTCTCCATCCCGGCCATGACCTCGATCAGAGGCAGCTCGATATCGTAGAGGACCCCCTCCAGGCAGGCAGCCGCGATCTGAGGCTCCTGGACCCGGCGCAGATTGATGGCCGCAACGCTCCAGCGAAGGCCGTAGTCCGCCAGCTTTTCCGCCGGATCAGACAGCATATCCATCTGGGCGTTCTGGGCCAGATATTCCTTCTCATCCTCCACCGTCGCCTGCAGGAACTCCGTGGACATGGCCGACATGCTGTAGTCGCTTCTGCCCGGGTCCAGAACGTACTGGGCCACCTGGCTGTCGAAAGCCACATTGAAGCGGGATGCTCCCAGGCACATGAGCATGTACAGGTCTTTTTTGATATCATGCCCCATGAGGCACAAAGGCTGGGCGTCCAGCCAGGAAGCAAACTCTTCCGCAAGGTCCGGGTCGAAATAATAGCAGGTGTCCGCTGTGGTCAGAATGATCCCGTCTATGGACGGCCTGCGCACGTGGCTGTTGTCTCCGAACACCTTGATCACGGCATCGCCGGTAAGCTCCAGTTCTTTCAGAGCCCCCGGATCCCGCACGATCACCTTTTCGAAGGATGCTCCGCTGACCAGTTCCACATCCGTGCTCCCGGCATCAAAGGATCCCGGGCCATCCTTCCGTGCTCCCCCGGAAGATGCCGCGGCAGCGGTTCCTGCCGGTGCTCCCGCTCCGGCTCCGCTGTCATCCACCTTCAGCTTCTTCAGGAAGCGGTTGAATTCCAGCTTGCGGTAAAGGGCGATCAGGGCAGCCGTATCCACCGGCTGGATCTCCCATCCTGCCGGGTCCGTATCGATGGGAACCGTCGTATTGATGGTGGCCAGCATCTTGCTCATCAGGGCCTGCTGGCGGCCTTCCTTGATCTTCTTCTGCAGGCCGGCCGGCTTGATCTCATCGGCATGGGCCAGGATCTCCTCCACCCCGCCGAACTCCTGGATCAGCTTGGTGGCCGACTTGTCTCCCACCCCGGCAACTCCAGGGATGTTGTCCGAACTGTCGCCGGCCAGCCCTTTGTAGTCGATGAACTGGATGGGCTCGAATCCGTACTTCTCCCGGAAAAACTCCTCATCGTACAGGTCGAACTCGGAGACCCCTTTCTTGGTGAAGACCACCTTGGTCACATCGGTCACCAGCTGCAGCTGGTCCTTGTCCCCGGTGATGATGTAGGGCTCGAGGCCCTCCTCCTCCGCTGCCCGGGCGATAGTCCCGATGATGTCGTCCGCCTCGAAGCCTTCCACCTCGATCCGCTTGATCCCCATGGCGTCCAGGATATCCTTCAGCAGAGGGATCTGCATGGCAAGCTCAGGCGGCATTTTCTTCCGGCCGGCCTTGTACTCGCCGTATTCCAGATGCCGGAAGGTGGGCGCCTTCATATCAAAAGCCACCGCCATGTGGGTCGGTTCGTAGGTCTTGCGGATCTTGTCCAGCATGTTGACGAATCCGAAGATGGCATGAGTGTAAATGCCTTCCTTGGTCATCATGGGGTTTCTCATGGCGTAATAGGCCCGGTTGATCAGGCTGTTTCCGTCGATGATCGCGATTCGGTTCATGGTTTTTTACCTCAGGGGCCGGCCGGCCCGTTCTCTCCAGTGTCTTCTTATTCCCTCATCTTATTCTGTCATCAGATCGCAGACCGCGGACGCGAAGGCGACCGGATCTTCCGGGCTCAGTCCTTCGATCAGCAGGGCCTGGTCATAGAGCAGACCAGCATAGACCTTGACCTTCTCCTTGTCGGTCTGGTAAAGGTCGGTCAGCTTCTGAACGATCTTATGAGATGCGTTGATCTCCAGGACCCTGTCCGCCTTGACCTTCTCGTCCATGGGCATGGCGTTGAGGACCTTTTCCATCTCGATGCTCAGGCCGCCCTTGGCGGTCAGGCAGACCGGATGGGACTTGAGCCGCTGGGTCAGCTTGACGTCGGAGACCTTGCCTTCCAGACATTCCTTCATGTAGTCCAGCAGATCCTTGGCCTCTTCCTCCTGCTTCCTTGCGGCTTCTTTTTCTTCCTCGGTCTCCTCGATCTCCAGATCATCAGCGGAAACGGACTTGAACTCCTTGCCGTCGAATTCCCGGAGCATCTGGATGGCGAACTCGTCCACGTCGTCGGTCATATAGAGGATCTCGTAACCCTTGTCCTTGAGGACCTCGGTCTGGGGCATCTTGTCGATCTTGTCGATGGATTCTCCGGAGGCGTAGTAGATATACTTCTGGTCCGCCTTCATCCGGCTGACGTACTCAGCCAGGGTGACCGGAAGGGGTCCCTCGGCGGCTGCGGTCTCAGCCTCCCCAGCCTTTGCATCGCTGCCGGCCTCGGCATCCTCCGGCTTGAAGCTGGAGTAATAGACCAGCAGGTCCTGGAGCTTGTCCTTGTTCATGCCGTAGCCTTCGTAGACCCCGTACTTGATCTGCAGGCCGAAGTTCTTGAAGAATTCCGCGTACTTCTTCCGATCCTTCTTCAGCAGATCCAGCAGCTCGGACTTGATCTTCTTCTCCAGCCTTTGGGCGATGGCCTTGAGCTGGCGGTCGTGCTGGAGCATCTCACGGGAGATGTTCAGGGACAGATCCTGGGAGTCCACCAGGCCCCGGACGAAGCTGAAATAATCCGGCAGCAGGTCCGGGCACTTGTCCATGATCATGACGCCCGACGAATAGAGCTGCAGGCCCTTCTCAAAGTCCTTGGTATAGAAATCATAGGGCGCCTGGCCCGGGATGAAGAGAAGCGCGGTGTAGCTGAGCATGCCCTCCACGTTGGTGTGGATGACCTTGACCGGCTCCGTCATGTCGAACCATTTCTCCCGGTAGAAGTTGTTGTAATCCTCGTCGGTCAGGCTGGACTTCTGCTTCTTCCACAGGGGCACCATGGAGTTGAGGGTCTCCAGCTCCTGATAGGTCTCGTATTCCGGCGCCTCGCCCTCCTTGGGCTCAGACCCCTCCTTGATCCTGGACTTGGTGACCATCATGGTGATCGGGTAGCGGATGTAATCTGAATACTTGCGGATCAGGCCGCGGATCCGGTACTCCTCGAGAAACTCGGTGTAGCGCTCGTCCTCTGTATCGGGCTTGATGACCAGGGTGATCTCCGTTCCGTGGTCCGCCTTCTCCGCCTCCTTGATGGTGTAGCCGTCGGCCCCTTTTGACTCCCACTGCCAGGCCTCATCGGATCCGAAAGCCCTGGAAACCACGGTGACTTTCTCGCTGACCATGAAGGCCGAATAGAATCCGACGCCGAACTGGCCGATGATA
>CAMOZS010000152.1 GCA_946631075.1 uncultured Bacillota bacterium
CCGCTCTCCACCCCGTTGACGAACTGGCTGTCGGTGCTCTCCGGCTTATGGTGGGCCTCGATGGCCGCCTCCTCATAGTCCGCCTTGTTGTTCAAAAGGTCCGACAGGCCGTAGAAATTCACCACGCAGCGGATATCCGTCCCGTCCTCGCAGGCTGCCAGAGCAGCCACATAGCCGCCGGCAGAATTGCCCATAACAGCGATCCGGTCCGCGTCCATCCCGTGCTCCGCCCCGTGCTCCCGCAGCCAGTCGATGGCGCTTCGCACATCGGCCGCCGCGTCCATATACCTGCCCTGGCCGATGACATGGTACTCCATGATGGCCACGGTGTATCCGTGAGCCGCCAGGTATTTCCGCACATCAGTGTATTTATCGTTGATCCGGCAGGTGACGAATCCTCCGCCCGGGATCAGAAGGATCACCGGCTTCAGGGCCTCGCCAGACTTTGCGTACATCAGATTCATGCGCAGATCCAAAGGCTGGCCCTTGTCCCTGCCGTCGGTCACGGTGGAATGGCTGTAGACGACACCGTTTTCCTCCGTCACCCGGAAATCTTCGGGCGCCTTAGCCTCAGGCGAGCCGGACCAGTCCACAGTGATGCTGGAAGACTGATCCGCTTCATGGACGATCTGTCTTCCGGTCACGAAGTAGGTCCCGTAGGGATTGTCGTAATGGGCCAGGTCCGGCCCCTCTTCCTGCTCTGCCCCTTCATCCCCGCATCCCCAGGCAAAGGCTGTGCAGGCCGCGATCAGCAGGGCCAGGAGCAGGTATGCACTTTTTCTGTGAAAGGTCTTTCTCATGCCTACAGTATACCACAGCGGGCCGGATCTGTTGCCCCTTCATCAGCCGGATCTGTAATTTAATCCAGAGCTTCCTTCTGGGCGACAGAGACCTTGATGTCGTAGCAGTCGAACATCCCGTCCACCTGGGCCTGATCCTGCTTCTTAGTGAAGAGGCTGACCACCGGTACGATGATGAGAGAGCCCACCATGGCGATGACGCCGGAGCGGACAGAGGAAGCGAAGAGGTAACCGAGGACCGGACCCCAGCCGGTCACGTCGATGCCGCCCAGGGATACGATCATCTGGATGATCATCAGAGCGCAGCCCCAGACGAAGCAGGCGTAGCAGGAAGCCCGGGTCACGCCCTTCCAGTAGAGACCGTACAGGAAAGGAGCCAGGAAGGAACCGGCCAGAGCGCCCCAGGAAACACCCATCATCTGAGCGATGAAGGTGATCTCCGGATGAGCGTCCTTGACCACGGCGATCACAGCCGAGACCAGGATGAAGAAGAGGATGAAGATCCTCATGACGGAGACCTGCTTCAGCTCGTTGATCGTATTCTTGCTGGCCGGTACGATGACGTCCAGAGTGAATGTAGAACTGGAGGTCAGGACCAGTGAAGACAGGGTCGACATGGAAGCCGACAGGACCAGGACGATGACGATGGCGATGACCAGGGACGGCAGAGTCGCCAGCATGGACGGCACGATCGTGTCAAAGAGCGGAGTCACGCCGTCAGACTGGTAAGCGATCTTGTCCGCGTAGAGCCGGCCGAAGCCGCCCAGGAAATAACATCCTCCCGCGACGATGATGGCGAAGAAGGTGGAAATGATGGTTCCCTTGTGGATGTCCTCCTCGCTCTTGATGGCGTAGAATTTATTGACCATCTGGGGCAGTCCCCAGGTTCCCAGGGATGTCAGCAGGACGACGAAGAGCAGAGCCAAAGGATCCGGTCCCAGGAAGGAGGTGAAGGCTCCTCCCGTCCATCCCTCCGCCGGGACATCCGACAGCTTTTGCATGGCCGGGACCAGGCCGCCGTGGGCCATCAGGACCGAACCGATGACTGCGCAGATACCGAACAGCATGATGATGCCCTGGATGAAATCGTTGATGGCCGTGGCCATGTAGCCGCCGAAGACGACGTAGAATCCGGTCAGGACCGCCATGAGGGCGATGACCACCCAGTATGGGATGTCGAAGACCAGGCCGAACAGGGACGACAGGCCGTTATAGAGAGACGCCGTGTAGGGGATCAGGAAAATGAAGACGATGACCGAGGCCGTGACCTTCATCGGGATGGAGTCAAAGCGCTTGCCGAAGAAGTCCGGCATGGTCTTGGCATCCAGATGCTGGGTCATGATCCTGGTCCTTCTGCCCAGGATGTTCCAGGCCAGAAGGGATCCGATGAAGGCGTTGCCCAGGCCTGCCCAGGTCGAAGCCATACCGAAGTTCCATCCGAACTGCCCGGCATAACCGACGAAGATGACCGCCGAGAAATAGGACGTACCGAAGGCGAAGGCCGTGATCCACGGTCCCACCTGCCGGCTGCCTAGCACGAATCCAGCCACCGAACGGGCCTTCTTCCTGGTTCTGATTCCCACGCTGATCATCACCGCGAAAAAGATGACCAGCATGATGATGCTTAAGATTTTTGTTATCATTACTACTTCCTCCTAAAAAATAAACCCTCTGCAATTACGCAGAGGGCAGTATGATCATACCGCGGTACCACCTCAGTTCGCCGCTTCCTCACGGAAGTCAGCCTTATCAGGTACTCTCCGCTGTCCGGAGGTTATACCCTAACGCTGTTACGGGCGTCCCCGTCGCAGCCTACTCACGACCCGGGGATCCCGTTCACTTTCGGTGCGCGGCTCCGAGATGTATTCACCTGCAGTAACTACGCGCCTCTCACCAGCCGGCAGCTCTCTGTTCAGTCTCCTGTAGGTTACTCTTTCTCTTCACAGCCTTTGTTTATTCACTTCATGTTAAGATTATACAAAAACAGCTGACCGTGGTCAACTGTTTTTTGTAGTTTATCAACAAATTTTTCCTCAGATTATTCAACGATCTCCCAAGTCTTCTTGATCCTGGTATCCAGGGTGATGCCAAGTTCCGCCGCGTATTCGAAGTACTTGTCCACCTGGGAATCGCTCAGCATATCGGAGGAGATCACGCCTGTCTCCTCTTCGAAGATGTCGTTGACGAACAGTCTGGAGAAGAGATATCCCCCCTGTCCGGTCAGATACATCTCGGCCGTCATGTCCGCCTTGCGGAAGGATTCGACGAATCCCGGCGCGTTGACGTGGACTTCCACCAGCACGCCTTCATCGTCCTTGCGGCCGTAAGCCTCGATGACCATGCAGCCCGAATCCAGGGCCATGCCCTCGTCCACGAAGGACTTGATCTCATCGTGGTATTTGGGAGCATGAGGCAGGTGGCTCAGAATGTAGTCGAAGGGAACGATCTTCTGCCCGTTGAACTCTTCCTCTTCATGGGACAGGAGGCCCGCTTCGTACAAAGGCTGGGCGAAGTCCATGCCGGCGCCCGCGTATTTGAAGTAGGCGTTGCGGCAGCCTTTGAAATGATCCTTGGCATTGAAGCTGTACTGCAGAGGCTCATCGTGGCAGTGCTCCTTGAAAGTGATCCGCTCGGGCATCTCCGGGAAGTGCCTGGTGATCGGCCTTCCGAAGGCGGGAGTGTTGATCAGCTCCCCTTCCTCAAAGGCCAGAGCCATTTCACTCATGTCCGTAAGAGCTGTGACCGGGGACCACCAGAAAGGCTGGAACCGCTTGGCGATGGCGCCCTCCCAGACGAAATTGTAGATGGTGTCGCACTTGTCCAGATAGCGCATGGCGTATTTGGTCGCCGCGCAGATCAGACCCGGAGCGGAACCTGTCCCGAACAGGGCCAGCTTGCCGATCTCCTTGAATTTGGGTCCGTAGATATAGTACATGGCGTTGATGCTCCGCCACCATCCCAGAGTCGCCGGGTCCTCGAATTTCGGTTCGTTCTCAGGATCGAAGAGGTCGCTTTCGACCCACATCTGATCCAGAGCCGTCGTTCCCGCGTAGTCCTGATAGTTGGCCTTGACGATCAGGGCCGCGTCCAGTACGTTCTGAGTACACTCCAGAGGCAGTCCGTTCAGGATCAGGTCGACCCCTTCGGCCGCCCTGACTATGCTGTCCAGATCGTGGGCGTCCACGATGGCGCCTCTGGCCTTTCTCAGCTGGCCGACGATATTGTCGACCGCTTTCTGGTCATAGTCGGCGCAGATGATCTCGCCGACGATCGGTTCATTATCCAGTCTTTTCGCCGCGGCGCTTCCCTGCGCCCCGACGCCCAGTACCAGTACTTTTTTCACACTTTCACCTCAAATCTTTCTTCTGCTTACGGAAGCTCTACCGGGGTGATGGTCGGCTGATCCCACCATTCCTTGAATTCTTTGACCGGAGGCGCTTCTTTGAAGAAGGGGTCGTCGTAGATGATCCTTCTCTCGATGGTGATCTCGAGTTCCTTCGCGTAT
>CAMOZS010000153.1 GCA_946631075.1 uncultured Bacillota bacterium
CACCCTTTCTGACCCGGTCGCCTTCGGTTCGCATCCAGTGGATGACGCCTTTCTTCTCGGTCAGATCCACCGGATGATGCATGCAGTCGCAGTCCCGGAACCTTTCCGGCCGCGGCATCAGCGCCTCCGGCACCCTGATGGGAAAGCCTTCTTCTCTGTTGCGGGGATTCTCTTCGCAGAAGGGGCATCCCTCCTCCAGACAATCCGGGTTCTTCCTGCTGTACTTGCAGATCAGACCGGGATCGATGGCCAGGGAAAGGCCAAACTTCTCGTTGATGTAAGGCACGGCTTCCAGCAGGGCCAGATAGCCCGTCCTCTTGCAGCAGCGGGGACCCGGATAATCCGCGATCCGAAGCAGAGCCTTCCCCGTTGCCTCATTGGCCCACTGCCAGTTTTCTCTCGTATGGGGAGAGGCTTCCGAAAGGATCGAGACGAAGATCCCCGCGCCGACCGCGGATCCGCAGTTGCCGCAGTTGCCGCAGGATCCTCCCGGGACTCCCTTGGCCCGCTGCTCCGCCAGAGTCAGCCATTCTCCCAGTTCCTCTTCTGTCCTTTCCTGCCCGATGGCCGTCTGGGTCAGCAGGGCCGCCGGCAGAATGAAATGGTGGTAGGGGAAATGCATGGGCACGCCCTCGATGTCCATGAGCCGGTCCATCATCTTCTCCATAGGCAGAGTTTCTCTCTCCCGCGCCGTGTCAAGGCATACCGACCGGATCTCATCGTAGATCTCCTGTTTCAGTTCCAGTTGCATATTTATCTTCTCCTTTCTGTCGCCTTCGCTCCGTCATACGGTCTTCAGCGGTCTTCCCCTCAGCGTGACCGTCACATAGGAATCCAGGATGTCCCACTCGCTTTCATCCAGCGGGTTCCTGTAGCGGATATCCTCCCTGCAGCTGATCTCATAATCCTCCAGCCTTTGCTCGCGGACGATCTTCCGGCAGGCTGCCTCTCCCTTCTCTCTGGCCATGGAGACCGCCTTCTTCAGGGTCTTGCAGTTCTCCTTCCCCTGGGGGCTGAATACCAGGAACCGCTCTTTGAAAGGGTCGAACTGGATCATGGTCTCGAATTCCTCGTGGATCTCTCCAACGGCTGCCCCGACCGCGTTGGCCACCTCATGGTGGTCCGGCAGGATCACCTCCGTCTCTATCCGGCTCCGGACATCCGGCAGCCATGCTCCCGTCGGTGCTCCCAGACCGATCAGAGGAGCACGGAGGCGAAGGGACATTTCCAGAAGGCCCTCCCCGCCGCAGATCGCCTGACGCAGAAGGGGGTGGTCCAGTGGTCCTGCCGCCTGGCCCGTGCTCCCCAGCCGCAAGGCGCTGGAAGCGATGTCATAGGCCAGCTGGTCCAGGAACTGCTTCTTTCCCTTCCGGATCAATTCCCCGGCTGACATATTCAGACGGCTGCTTACCGTATCGACAGCGGCCTTCGACGCTCCCGCCTCCCAGCGGACAAAGGAGCCTTCCGCGTGGAGCAGGTCCGTAGGAGTCAGGGAGCATTTCTCGATCCAGCCGCTTCTCTGCAGCCTGGCAAGGCTCAGGAACTTGGCTTTCTTTCCGATCTTCTCTTCCAGATAGAATACGGAATGGGCCCCGTCCTCCAGCAGCTGCAGGACCCGGCCGTCCTGCCGGTTCAGGGTCTCCTCATCCAGGTCCTTCCTTCCGGTCAGCCGGACGCAATCGGCCCAGAAGATCCCGGCCCCCTCATGCATGTCCCCTCTCCGGTAGAAATGCAGTTCCCCGGTCAGATGGGGGTCCTTCTCTGCTGCGACGCACAGGGGCACGACCCTCTGCGGTCCGAAACCGATGCGCCCGTCCTCATGGATCCGGCACCAGCTGTCCCCGCCCAGTCCATGGGTATACATCTGGATGGCCTTGACCCTGGTCTGCCAGCCGCCGCAGGTCGCCCCCTCAGGGCACAGGCTCACTCTCCGGTCATGGAGCCGGGCGATATCCGTGGTGGTCCCTCCGATGTCCACGACGACCCCGTCGTCTTTTCCGGACAGGAACAATCCTCCGATCACGCTGGCCGCAGGCCCCGACATGATGGTCTCCACCGGCCGCTCCTCCGCCTGGTCCGCGCTCATAAGGCTTCCGTCCCCCTTGACCACCATCACCGGGGCCCCGATCCCAAGCTCCGCCAGAGCGCCTCTCACCGCTGCGATCAGATCGCGGATCTTAGAGATCAGCCGGGCGTTCAGAACTGCCGTCACGGTCCGTTCTTCAAATCCCAGCACGTTGGTCAGTTCGCTTCCGCAGACGACCGGAAGGCCCAGGAGCTCCCGCGTGAGTCCCTTCACCTGCTGCTCCTGAGCCGGATTTCGAACGCTGGCAAAACCTGAGACGGCGACTGCGTCCACCTTCCCGTCAAACTCCCCCAGCAAGGCTCTGAGTACGTCTCCCGAAACCGGCGCCAGCTCATTTCCCTTGATATCCATCTGCCCGCCGGCCCGGATCACCATGTCCGCTCCATAGTTCTTGCTCTCCGCGTCCGGGTTGATGATCACCAGACCGACCCTGGAACCTGTCCCCTCCACGATGGCGTTGGTCGCCAGGGTAGTCGACAGGCAGACCAGGCCCACGTCATCGAGCAGCCCGGGATCGAGGGCATGCAAAACAGACCGGATCCCCTCCGAGAGATCCGGCCGGCTGGTCAGCGCCTTCGCCTTGCAGAGGACTTTTCTCTCCTCCCTGTCGACGATCACGCCGTCCGTATAGGTTCCGCCGGTATCCAGGCCGATGATGTAGGAACGTTTCATCTCAACTCTCCGCGGCATCCTCAAAACGCCATCTTCTTAAGGTAGATCGTCTGGAAATCCGGATCCTCCGCCAGTTCCACATGCTGGACAAGGTCCGGGATCTGCTGCACCGCGCGGGCTTCCGGCACGGAAGCCGCCGCCATGACCGCTCCTGCCCCCGCAGTATTGCCGGCCGCCTCGATCCGTTCAGTGCCTACATCCGGCAGCAGGCCGATCCGCACGGCGCTCTTCTTATCGATGTAGCTTCCGAAGGCTCCCGCGATGATCACCCGGTCGAGCTGGTCCGGACTGCTTCCCATGTGATCCATCAGGATCTGGATCCCGGCGGCGACCGCCGCCTTGGCCAGCTGGACCTCCCGCACATCCTGCTGGGTGATCACGATATCCTCTCCCTCGGCCTTGCTGACCAGGACGAACTCCCGGCCATGATCCGACTCCCGAAGGCGGGCGGCCAGAGGCGAGCCCGGATGTTTCTTCAGGTAATCCTCCGCTGAGGCGATCCTGCCTTTGCGGTTGATGAGTCCTGCGTCCAGCATTTGCGCGATGGCGTCGATCAGGCCCGAACCGCAGATGCCGGCAGGCGGGATCTGATCGATGGCCCGGAAGAGCACGTCGTCCTCTGTGATCTCCACCCGCTCGATGGCTCCGGCCGCCGCCCGCATGCCCTGGTAGATCGCGGCTCCTTCGAAGGCAGGTCCGGCCGCCGTCGAGCAGGCCAGCATCTTCCCGTCCTGGGCATAGACGATCTCCCCATTGGTCCCGATGTCGACGAAGAGGCTCCTGCCTTGTCTCGACGGAAGGCGGGAAGCCAGGATTCCGGCGGTGATATCTCCCCCCACGTGCCCCGCGATGTTCGGGATCAGGAGCACGGCAGCCTGGGGATCCAGGCCCAGGTCGATCTGACCGGCCTTCAGGATCAGGGTCCCATGATAGGCCGGCTCGAAGGGAGCACGGGCCAGGGACCTGGGGTCACATCCCACAAACAGATGGGACATGGTCGTATTGCCGCAGACGACGCAGCGCAGAATCGTTTCCGGGAGCACCTCATGCTCCCGGCAGAGCTTGTCCAGGATCCGGTTCAGGCAGCCGATGATCTTATCGTGCAAAAGCTGGAGATGCTCCGGCTTCTCTCCGGCAAAGGTGATCCTGGAAATGACGTCCAGGCCGAATTCGTTCTGGGGATTGGTCTCTGCCTGCGATCCGATCAGCCTTCCGTTCCAGACGTCCCAGAGCATGCCGACGACCGTGGTCGTGCCGATGTCAAATCCGATCCCATATTCCTTGGCATCCGTATCCGGAGTGAAATCCTCCGGCAACTGCAGCAGCTTGGTCTTTCTTTCATTGGCCTGCCGGATCATCCCGGCGTCCTTGCACCGCCCGCATCTGGAGCAGATCCCCGTACATTTGAACATTTTCGCATCCCTTTCCCTGCGCTTCACATTACAGAAGCTGCAGCTCGCTGTCGTTCCTCTGCAGTCACGGCACGCGTCGTCCAGCGG
>CAMOZS010000154.1 GCA_946631075.1 uncultured Bacillota bacterium
CTGGTCGCCCCGATCCTCACCTCGGTCACGTACATATCGGCGTTATTGGTCGTCCAGCAGTCGGTCACGTAGCGTTCCCAGGAATCCTCGGCCAGCTTATAACCGTGCTCCTTCGCGTAGCGCTCCATCTTGGCATAAGTCTCGCCGATCGTTTCATGAGGGCCGATGTGATAGCAGGACATCATCATCTCCCCGCCCATCCGGACCTGATGCTCCGGCTTGCTGGGCAGGATCATCTCCTGCATGATGCGCATTCTCTTGCAGGTCCCGTCGAGACGCTCTCTCCAGGACGGGAAGGTGATATTGACGGCGCCCATGATGACGTTTCCGATCTCCTCCAGATAATCCGTCCACTCCAGATTGATGATGGCCTCCATATCATCCGCGATATAGTCCTGATCCATGAAGCCGAACTCTTTTGACTCGACGAATTTGATGGAGACATCGCAGGCGTTGTTTTCGATCACTGCCTGAGCCTCCACCAGAAGCTCATACCAGTCCGTCACCGATGTCAGCTTGACATTGACCGCAGTCTGTTCATCCTGAAGTTCATTGATCTTCTGAAGGAATCCCCGCTCGAGAAACCGGTACTCCTCGCTGCTCAGCAGCTTTCTCATCTCCTCCAGCTTGAAGCCCATCTGCTTGTAATACTTGACGATGGTCAGGTCCAGCAGGGATTTGCGGGAATAATACCGGTAATGGGTCGACTCATCCACCTTGTAAGGGCTGATGATCCCGATCTCATCGTAAAATCTCAGTGCCTTCTTGGACACGTTGCAGAGCTTGCTGACTTCTCCGATCGAATAGAGTTTCTCTCCAGTCTGTTCTTTCACCGTCTTATCGCCTCCATTCACCTCTATCTGTTATCTGCGCTGCGCCGCCTGCGCGGCCTCCGCTGCCTCAAGGCTGTCGAATCCGTAGAAGCTCACCAGGGTCTTCTGGATCTCCAGCACCGGATTTTTCATCTGCTTCAGATCCTGCAAAAGCAGGACCAGCGTTCCTTCAGAATACGTTTTATACTCGCCGACGCTGTAATCCCGGATGGATGTGTCCCTGCCGGATTCCTCCGCCGGACGGCCGCCCCCGGCCAGGGCCGGATAGGTCCTGGCGTACTCCTGATAGGAGACCAGCTGCATGCTGACGATCCGGGCGATCAGCTGCGCCTTCTCCTCGGAAAGGCTGGGCAGACGGTCTTTCAGGTTGGCGTTGTAATATGCCGGGTCGGTGAATTCCATCATATAACCGTATTTCTCGGTGATCAGGTTCCGCCCTGCCATCTCCGCCGCGATCAGGTCGTTGCGGTAGCTCTCCAGGGTCTCCGCCGACCAGGCGCTGTGCTGGGCGTAGCGGTTGACATAGAATGTGTCGAACTGGTCCTGGCAGGCCGCCCTGCCCCCGATGTTCTGTGTCTTCTGGAACATGGCCCATTCACGGCTGATGATGTCGTTTACGACCTCGTCCTTCGGGGTATTGTTTCTGGTAATGCTCATTGCTTATCTCCTATTCAGTCTGCGTCCGCCATGACGTGGAGCTGGCGGATCTGCGGGTCCTGGATCCCTCCCATGATAGCCGGCAGATGATTCTGCAGGAAGGGGTCCGTCGTGTTGGAGAAGCCCTGCTTCTGCAGCTCCTGAGCTACAGATGTGCAGATGGACTCGATCAGGGTCTGCCTCTGGGCCGCCGTTTCCGCTCCGTTGCCCAGGCCGATCAGCTGGGAAAGCTGTCTGGCCGGCTGCAGGCATACGGTGAAATCCTGCATGCCGCGGAAAGCCCATTTATAGAAGGGCATGTAGATCCGCTCCAGCAGGTAGAGCATGGATACCGCTGCCTTGACGAATTCCGCCGTGGCCAGATAGGCCGCGTTCAGATCCCCCCGGTTCATGCAGCGGGGGAAGTTGTACTGGCCGCTCTGGGACATGACCGCAGCTCTCGCCGCGATCTTCTTGCGCAGGACGTCCGCCGGATAGAACTGCTTCAGCTGGGTCCGGATCTTGGTGAATTCCCCTTCCGGATCGTCGAAGACTTCTCCGTTGGTCGCGATGGAGAGGAACCGCTCCGGGATCCTCATCCATTCCATATTGGTCCGGGGCATCCCCTCGCAGTTGGTATACCTCATATAGAAGCGGTCGATGGCGTGAACGCCCAGTCGGCCGGCTCCCTCCGGAGTCTCTTCTCTCTGGAATCCGCGGAACTGGGACGGCAGACTGCAGTAGGCCCTCTCCAGCTCGTTTCCGATGGCTCTTGCCGTATCCCGGGTGATCCAGATGCAAAATCCCGGTCCGAAATCGTGATCCCTTGAGATCTCGTCATCGTAGCCGTAGCATTCCGATCCCTCGCCTACCAGGCCGAAGGCCATCCGGTTGGCGTACTGGGGAAACTGTCTGCGGATCTCATCTCCGTATTCCTGGTAATAGGCTCTCGCCAGGTCCATTCCTTTCATATCTGTTCCTCCACGGTTTTCAGATTCCGTGCCATCATCTCATAAAAAACGTTCTTCCCGTGATCCCGTTCGATCAGTTCCATGGCCTTGCGGAAGTAGGGAGCAGCCTGCTCCGGCTTCTTCCAGTAGTAATACAGGTTGCCCATGGCCGCATTAGCTGTCGCGTAATGGGGATCCCGGTCACCGCTCTCCATCTCGTAGATGGTCATGGCCGCTTCCAGAGTCTCCCGGGCCTCATCGAACTTGGAAAGTCTGGTCTGGACTTCACCCAGATTGACCAGGCTGGTAGCCATCTCCGCCCGGTACTGGGGCAGGCCGGCGATGATCTCCAGGGACTTGAGGGCGGACTTCTCCGCCTCTTCGAAGTCTTCCATCTCCCTCTGCAGGGCGCTGATGTTGTTGTGAAGGGCCGCCATCCGGTAATCGGCGCCCAGGCCCCGGTAGGCCAGGATCTGCTCCGCCGTCCGGTACATCTGCATAGCGGTGTCTCGGTCTTCTGCTACGAGCAGGACGTTGGCCGCGTTCTGCAGGGCCACCGCGAAGTTCTCCGTGGTCTCCTGACCCATGTTCTTCAGCACCTGGAGCACGTTCTGCGACATGCGGATAGCGTCATCCACCTTGCCGGATACCCGGTAAAATCCCGCCAGCTCGTTGCCCACAGCAACGATGGCCGCCGGGTCGTTGTCCAGGCGGGCGCTCGAAAGCGAGTCGATCAGATATTTCTCTACCGCCGCAGTATCGTGCTGCGCAAAAAGCTGGTCCAGTTTCTGATAAAATTCCTGTATGTTCATAGGTTTCCTTTCTTTGTTATACCTGCCGGTCGTAGACCTCCCGGAAGGCGTCGTATGCTTTCTTGAGATTCGGTCCGAAGGGTGTGTACCGGAATCCCAGTTCTCTCGTGATCTTGGTCCCGTCAAACAGCTCGTTCTCCTTCTCCGTCAGCGGGAAGGGCAAAGGCAGGTTCTGCCGGATCACATCAGCCACCTGTACAGGGATCAGCTGAAAATCCCGGTCTGCTGCCGCCTTCAGCGCTCCTGCGAAACTGTCATAGTCCAGGACTTCCGGACCGCTGACCACATAGGTCTGGTTGATGGCCCTGGAGTCCGTGGCACAGGTCAGGATGGCTCTGGCCAGGTCCTTGACGTAGACCATGTTGAACTTGCCTGTCGCATCCACCGGATGGAGCACGGCTCCCTTCTGAACGATGTTCTGTATGTACCAGGATTCTCTGGGAGCATAGTTGTAGGGGCCGAAGATGAAGGCCGGCCGGATGATGGTATAGCCTGTTCCCGCAGCGTGGGCCGCCGTCACAAGTTCCGACTCCAGCTGCAGCTTCTTCCATGTGTACAGGCCCACCTGATCCTGCGGCTGCAGGTCCAGGACCGGCGACTCTTCGTTTCTCATTTCCCTTGACGGCTTGGTCACATCCGGCGTGCTCACGTAGATGTAGCGATCGAACCGGCAGGGCAGATGTTCGAAGATCCTCCGGATATCGTCCGGCTCATAGGCGCAGAAATCCACGACCGCGTCGTAATGGTCCTGCATTCCGGGCTGCTGCCTCAGCTGCTGCAGAGCCGCTGTATCCCTGCGGTCGCACCTGAGCTCTCCGATCCCGGTCCCTTTCATCGAGTAATGGCCCCGGTTCATGACCGTGACCTGATTACCCTCATCCTGGGCAAGCAGTGAGAACACCCGACCGGCGAAGTAGGTCCCTCCGATCACCAGTATATTCGCACCCATGTCTTCCTCCTAACGATACCTATACATAATTAATTATCCCACAAATCCGGGAAATAGCAAGGGTTTTATGCAGAG
>CAMOZS010000155.1 GCA_946631075.1 uncultured Bacillota bacterium
CTTGTCCAGGGCGTAGATCATCTCGATGATGTTGTCCAGCTGGCGCTTGGGGATGACCAGGGAAAGGTCTCCCGGCGTCGCCTGCAGGGTCGGCCGGGTGAAGCACTTGGCCATCCGCCGCTCGCTGGAACGTCTTCCCTTGACCAGATCGCCGAACCTCTGCAGGAGCACGCCGCCGCCCAGCATATTGGACAGGCGGGCGATGGACTCGCCGTACTCGTTGCTGTCTTCAAAAGGTTCGGTGAAGTTATTGGACACCAGCAGGGCGAAATTGGTGTTCTCCGTCAGCAGGGACGGGTCCGCGTAACTGTGTCCGTTGACGGTCACGATGCCGTTGGTGTTTTCGGAAACGACCTCTCCGTACGGGTTCATGCAGAAAGTACGGACCATGTCGTTGTATTTATCTGTCTTGTAGACGATCTTGCTCTCGTAGACGTCGTCGGTGATGTGCTTGAAGATCTCCGCCGGAAGCTCCACCCGCACGCCGATGTCGACCCGGGTCTTTTTCTGCTTGATCCCCATCTTATCGCAAACGCTGGAGATCCACTTGGATCCGGAACGGCCGGTCGCCATGACCAGATCCTTGCAGTGATAGCTGTCGCCCTGGTCCGTCAGGACAGTGAAGGTCCCGTCCTCCTCATGGATGACGTCCTCTACAGTCGTACGGAACTGCATGTCGATCTTCTCCTGGCAGTAATCAAAGATCCGGGCCAGGATCCTCATGTTCCGGTCGGTCCCCAGGTGGCGGACCTTGGCCTCCAGCAGATGGAGGTCGTTCTTCAGGCAGATGGTCTTGAGGTCGGAGCTGGCTGTGGAATAGAGCTTGGCGTCCGCCCCGCCCATGCTGCAGAGGACCTCGTCAACATATTCCATCAGTTCCAGGGCCTTGTCGTGACCCACATAGTTGTGCAGGTCGCCGCCGAACTGGGTGGTGATGTTGTACTTGCCGTCGGAAAGAGTCCCCGCTCCGCCGTATCCGTTCATGATATGGCAGGGGTTGCACTTGATGCAGCTCTTGGTCACGCCCTTCTTGATGGGGCATACCCGGTCCGTAAGCCTTCCGCCTTTGTCCAGGATCAGGACGCTGGCGTCGATGTCCAGTTTAGCCAGTTCATAAGCGATGAATACGCCGCCGGCGCCGGAGCCGACCACGATGATATCATAATTTTTCATGTTATTTACTCTCCTTTATCTCTTCCAATACTTCCCTGATCAGGACCCGCTCGTCCATGTCGTGCTTGACCCCGTTGATCTCCTGATAGGTCTCGTGGCCCTTGCCGGCGCAGATGATGATGTCGCCCGGCTCGCCGTGCTCGATGGCGTAGCGGATGGCTTCCTTACGGTCGATGATCTCGACGTATTTGCCGTCGGTTTTGCTGATCCCCGTCTTGATGTCGTCGATGATGGCCTGGGGATCCTCATTCCTCGGATTGTCCGAGGTGATGATGGTCAGATCAGCCAGTCTGCCTGAAGTCTCGCCCATCTCGAACCGCCGCTCTCTGGACCGGTTGCCGCCGCAGCCGAACAGGCTGACCAGACGGTGGGGATGGTACTCCCGCAGGGTGGTGAGCAAAGACTGGAGGGCCATGGCGTTATGGGCGTAGTCGATCATCAGTGTGAAATCATCGCTGACCTTGATCAGCTCGACCCGGCCCTTGACCCGGATGTCCTTCAGCGCGGCGATGATGGCCTCCGGCTCCGCCCCGAAGTGGCGGCAGATGGCGATGGCCGTCAGGGAGTTGTAAACGCTGAACTTGCCCGGGATGTCGATCTCCACCGGGAAATCCATCTTTCCCCGGACGTGATAGGATATGCCCAGATAGCCGGGCCCGGACACCAGCTGCATATCATCCGCCCGCAGGTCCGCCTCCTCCGACAGCCCATAGGTCTCGATCTGGCAGGTGGCTCCTTCGATGATCTGATCGAAGTGGGGATCGTCCCGGTTGACGATGCCGGTCCGGCACTGCTTCAGGAGCATTTTCTTGCACTCCAGATAGTGTTCGAAATCCCGGTGCTCGTTGGGACCGATGTGATCCCGCTCGATGTTGGTGAAGATGCCGTAGTCAAAGGTGAAGCCGGCGGTCCGGTGGAGCATGAAGCCCTGGGAAGAAGCCTCCATGACCACGCAGTCACAGCCCTCGTCCGCCATCTCCCGGAAATACTTCTGGATGGTGTAGGATTCCGGTGTGGTATTGGGCGCCGGATAGGTCTTGTCCCCCACGATAGCCTCGATGGTCCCGATCAGGCCCACCTTGTGGCCGGTCCGTTCCAGAATGGACTTGACCATGTAGGTCGTGGTGGTCTTGCCCTTGGTCCCGGTGATGCCGATAGTGGTCAGCTCTCTGGCCGGATGGCCGAACCAGGCCGCGGAAATGCAGGCCAGGGCGTAGCGGCTGTTTTCCACCCGCAGGACGGTCACTTCCGATGAGATCTGCCCCATGTCGACGGGGTCCTGGATCACGATGACGGACGCCCCTGCCTTTGCCACATCCGGCGCGAAGCTGTGTCCGTCAAAGACCGCCCCCTTGATGCATACGAAGAGATTGCCCGGCTGGATCTTCCTGGAATCCAGCTGCACGTCGGTGACCTCCACATTAAGCGGATCCCGGCCTCCCGGCTGGACGATCTCGTAATTGATGTATTCGATCAGCTGCTCAAGCTTCATGTGTTTCACTCCTGTCTTTCTTGTCATTCGGCGGAAAAAAACAAACTGCCGCAGTATAATATAATACTATACCGCGGCAGGATTTTCAATTGTTCCTTCTTATTTCCGGTAAATACAGACCTTGGTGTTTTCGTCGCAGCTGCGAAGGATCTTCTTCATGTTCTTCCTGGAAACGGCCACGCAGCCCAGGGTGTAGGGATGATAGCCGAAGCAATGGAGAAAAATGGCCGACCCCTTCCCGTATTTGTTCTTCTTATTGTAATCGAAGGCCAGGGCGTAGGCGTACTGCTTCTTGTAATGGATCAGGTGCTCCCCCTTGCAGTCGTGAGGGTGTTTTTTGATGTTGATCATCCGGTTGTAGTAATGCCGGTCCCCGCACCAGTAATGGTTCTTGTTCAGCCTGGTGTATTTGATCTTGCTTCCCGGATCCTTCTTCACCCCGAAGGCCTTCGTCACGGTAAATGTCCCGGTCGGAGTCTTCCGGTCCCCTTCGACTTCCTTATCCAGCCCCTTCTCTCCGGTGTAGGCCTTGCAGGACAGGACCTTCTTCCACCATGTCCCCTTCTTCTCGTAGAGGATCAGGGTCGCCTTGGAGTCGCCCTTGTACTTGACGAAGATCAGATGGTCCACTTTCTCTTTCGGAGCGTATTTCTCCTGCAGATCAGACCAGCGGTTGTGTTTGATCTTCACGGTTTTCGTGCTGCTCCAGTCCGAACAGACCTTGTCCCCGCTCTCCGGATCCAGGCGGAAGCTGCGGACCCTGCAGGTATATTTCTTTCCTCCCTTGAGTCCCTTCAGCGTCTTCTCCTTCTTCGTCCCCGGCTTTACCGCGGCGATCCTGGCGTCCTCTCCGGTCCTGTACCAGATGTCATAACCATCGGCCCCTTTGACCGTCTTCCAGGTCACCGTCGCCTTACGGACAGCCTTGCTCTTAAGGGAGGATAAGGCCGGCACCGGGGGCGGGGCAGTGACGCTTTCGCCCGGGTCTGTTTCTTCTGCAAAGGCTGGCTGGGCCGGCAGCAGCAAGAGACCGCAGAAAAGGCACAGGAAAAAGCACAGGATGCTCATGCTCCCGAAATGCTCCCTCCTGTATTGCCGCTTATCTTTCTTCTGCATGCCGTGCTCCTCTCATGGACCCGGAGGCTCAGCCTCCCAGCTCGATCATACGGTCGATGGGACGTCTGGACTCTGCGATCTCCTCCTCGGTGAGCAGGATCTCCTCTCCGCAGGTCCCCATGATGCAGCCGTAGAGGTCCTCCAGCGTGGTCATCCGCATATTGGGACAGACGCAGAGCGGCGACAGTGCTGTGAACTCCTTGTCCGGGCACTCGATCCGCAGGTGCTCCACGATGCTGTTTTCAGTGCCGATGACGAACCGGGAGCATTCGCTCTCCTTAGCATACTTAATGATGCCTGTGGTGCTCCCGACGTAATCCGCCCCTTCCGCCACGGCCGCTACGCATTCCGGGTGGACCAGGATCTGGGCATCCGGATACTCCCGGCGGGCCTTCTCAACATCTTTCGGCGTGATCAGCATGTGAGAGGGACATCCGCCGTCAAAGAAGGCGAAGGTCTTC
>CAMOZS010000156.1 GCA_946631075.1 uncultured Bacillota bacterium
GCATAAAATTCATAATATGTGCTCATACATTACCCTCCTTGTCTGCTTCAGATTATCATGTATGAGGTCCGTAAAACAGGTCAGTCGACGTATAAAAAATCGTGGGTTCGTGTCCCCCGTAGCCCGCCAGACTTGGATAGATGTTCTGTCATCTACAAATAAACGCGTATGGTGTCACCCACCAAACATCCCATTATCGTCCCCTTAAGTCCCACTTTTTGTCCCACAGGCCGTAACTTTGAACGACCTCTGAGTAAGTCTGTGTCAGTTTCAAGAAGTTGCCAGAAGCATTGAAATTCCAACGTTTATCGTCAGAAATCGTTGCAAACAAAAGACTCGCAGCATTTCACTGCGAGCCTCTGGTTTTTGGCGGAGGACATGGGACTCGAACCCACGAGGCTGTTACACCCTACTCGCTTTCCAGGCGAGCTCCTTAGCCACTCGGTCAATCCTCCGCGGTAAGTATTGAATGCTTCCGGCTTTCTCTCCGGCGCCATTGTAGTATAGCAAAAAATCACGGTCCTTGCAAGGAGAATTATTTTAAATCCGTCAATTACTCTACTCTCCCCCTGATCCGGGCAAAAATCTTCCTGTATACCTTTACCATATTCCCGCACAGCAGAGCGCAGATCACCGTCCCCTCTCTGGCCCCGGCCAGGTTGTGGAGGAAGATCAGACACAATGCAGCAGCGATGGCGACCATGATTGTATCCGAGGCCACACGGACCCGATTGAAGGGTTTGCCCAGGACAGCGGTCAGAGCCCGGGCGAAGGCGTCCCCCGGCGCCATGGCAACATTGGCCTCAAGCTGGATCGCGATCCCCAGGGCCATGATGCAGACCCCGGCCAGCAGGCTCAGGATCCGCGCCCAGTAGGCTTCAGGCGCAAGCCACTGCAGCAGGAACATGGAGAAGTCGATCCCATAGCCCATAGCAAAGGAAAGGAGGAACTGGACTCCCAGCTCCGCGAGAGTGATCGCCTTTCCGGAGGGCCTCCCCAGCACCGACCCGTCCTTTCCCCGCAGCAGCACCCACTGGGCCCCGAGCAAAAGCAGGTTGATCATGATTGTATAATTTCCCATGGTCAGGGGCGGCAGAATCAATGACATGGAATAGGGTATCGAAGAGATCGGCGACGTGCCAAGCCCAGCCTTTGTAATAAAAGCGATGCCGAAGCACAAAAGAAAAACCCCCGGGACGAGGATGATGTAGCGTACTAATAATTCTTTGAAACTCATAAATATTTAACCTCGGCTAATATTATACACCGGTGACAGCAAATTGTGCTATACTGTATTCAGCGAAACGCGAGAGGCAAAAAAACGGATGAAATTTGATTTACATTGCCACACAAAAGAAGGCTCGGTCGACTCGAAAGTCCCTGTGGAGGAGTATGCCCGCCGGTTCATGCGCCTGGGCTACGACGGTTTTATGATCGCCGACCACAACAGCTACCGGGGCTGCAGGGCCTGGGATGAGATCTCGGACAGACCGGAATTTGACGGCTTCACCGTCATCCGGGGAATGGAGTACGATACCAAGGACGCGGGCCATATCCTGGTGGTCATGCCGGACGATCTTTATCTGCCGATCCTGCGGATCAGGGGGATGAAATGCCGGCGGCTGATCATGCTCGTCCACGCTCTGGGAGGCGTTCTCGGACCGGCTCACCCCTACGGCGTCGCCACCTCCAGCATGATGGGCTTCAAGAAAATGAATCCCCATCATCTGAAACATATGGATTTCATCGAGACCTTCAACACCTGTGAACTGCCGGAATCCAACCGGCTGGCCAGACATCTGGCCCAGCGTTACCATCTGCCGGGCACCGGCGGCTCCGACGCCCACGTGACCGACTACATCGGCATGGCCTGGACCGATATCCATCACCCCATCCACTGCAACAACGATTTTATCCACGCCATCAAGTTCCACGCCACCGTCACTTCCGGCGGCAGGGAGCGCAAGCCGACCCGCAAGGGCAAGTATAAGGACCACTGGATCGGCCAGACTGCTTTCCTGATCTACAACCGGGGCCTGGGCAAGCTCAAGAGCCCCCGCCGCAGTCTCCACCAGCTCAAACTCCAAAGAAATAACCGGCACATCATCAGATAATCGTCTGTGATGGCCGGTTTTTTGCCTGTTTCCAACTCAGTTTTCCTACTCAGTCTGGTCTGCGTCATCCGCGGAAGTCTCCTCGGTCTCGCCGGTCGTCTCCTCGGTCGCCTCCGGCTCATCCGCAATGGGATAAGTCTCGCTCCAGAGCTCCTTGCCGTTGCCGTTGTTGATGATCACCTGGATGCTCACCCCTTCGATCCCGGTCTCCCTCTCGATGTTCGCGACCGCGTTCTCCATGGGCTCCGTCAGGTGCTTCTCCATATATCGTTTGTAAGACTTCTTTATCGTCTTCCGCACGTTCTTCTTGTAGGTCGTCTTCAGGCTGCAGGTGATGATGATCTTGTTCTGTTCATAGGTCACCTGCACGTCCATGTCGTTGTTATTCAGGCCGGAAAGAGACTCCTCGATGTCCTGCTGGGCCGATGGGCTCTCCGACAGATAGTCTTCGATGGTCTTCGGCTCCGTTTCGCAGCCGCTCAGCGCAAAGGCTGTGACGACCGCAAGGACGGCAGCCATGATCAGTGAAGCGAATCGTTTCATGCTCCCGTGCTCCTTATCCCTGTTTGACACTTTCTTCCACAGCCTTTGCCATGTCCGCGATCTCGATCACGCCACGGTGGCGGATCTCCTTCTTGTCCAGATCTTTCAGGGCCTTGGGCACGCGAACTCCGGTCTCGGCGGCGATGTCATCGATGTACTCGAATCCCGTGCTCCGCTCGGGCAGGCCGATGGACCTTGCCACGCTTTCCGCGAATTTATAGGCGCTGGCTGTGGACGCGATCAGGGCCGGAGTCTCGTCGCCGGTCTCCTTCACGTAGTCCTGGTAGACTTTATATGCCACTGCTGTATGGGTATCGATCAGGTATTCGTGCTCCCGGTACATGCTCCCGATGGTGGCGTTGGTCTCTTCCACCGTCGCGCAGCCTCCCCAGAATTTCTTCATGCCTTCCCGGATCTTCGGACTGACCTCGTAGCGCTTGTCCTGCTCCAGCTGGCTCATCAGCCTGCTGATCTCCTCGCCGTCATTTCCGGCCAGATGATAGAGCAGCCGCTCCAGGTTACTGGAGATAAGGATGTCCATGGACGGAGAGTTGGTCAGATAGAATTCCCGGTTGGTATCGTAAACGCCCGTATTGAAGAAGTCGGTCAGGATCCGGTTCTTGTTGGAGGCGCAGATAAAGCGGTTCACCGGAATGCCCATCTGGCCCGCGTAGTAAGCCGCCAGAATGTTGCCGAAGTTGCCCGTCGGCACGACGATGTTGACCGGATCTCCCGCCTGGATGACTCCGTCTTCCACCAGCTTCACGTATCCCCAGACATAATAGGCCACCTGGGGCACCAGACGTCCGATGTTGATGGAGTTGGCCGAAGAGAACCGGCAGCCGTATCCGGCCAGAACCTCTGCAAAGGCTGGATCGCTGAAGATCTTCTTGACTCCGGTCTGGGCATCGTCGAAGTTTCCTTCGATGGCGAAGACGTGGGTGTTGTCTCCTTCCTGAGTGATCATCTGTCTCTCCTGGACCTGGCTTACGCCCTGGTTGGGGAAGAAGACGATGATCTCTGTTCCGGGCACATCCGCAAAGCCTTCAAGGGCTGCCTTGCCCGTATCTCCGGAAGTAGCGGTCAGGATGCAGATCTTCTTATCCTCCTTCTGCTTCTTCGTCGCTGTCGTGAGCAGATAGGGAAGGATGGAAAGGGCCATATCCTTGAAGGCGGCTGTCCTGCCGTGGTAGAGTTCGAGGAACCAGGCGTTTCCAGCCTTTGTAACAGGAACGACCTCCTCCGCCTCGAACTTGTCGGTGTATGCGCCGTCGGTGCAGTACTTCATCTCTTCATCGGTGTAGTCATCGAAGAAGGTCCGGATGATGGTATAGGCGATCTCCTTGTAGGACTTGCCTGTGAGGTCCGCGATCGGCACTGGCAGCTGCGGGATCCGGTCTGGCACATAGAGGCCCTTGTCCTCCGCGATGCCCTGGATCACAGCCTGTGACGCCGTCTTGTAGTTCTGGCTTCCTCTGGTGCTTTTGTACATGATCATAGGTTCTTGATTCCTCCAACTGTTTCTACGATTCTGACGATCTCTTCTACGTCGGCCAGGG
>CAMOZS010000157.1 GCA_946631075.1 uncultured Bacillota bacterium
TTGTCGTCGTAGCCGTTCTTGGAGATCTCCTTGACTCCGGCATCGTACATGGCCTTCATGAAGGAGTTGCCGTAGTCGAAGAAGTAGGTTCCCTTCTCGGTCAGGGCCTTGATGGCCTGATAGTGTCTGTGGAGGGTCTTGTCGACCTCTTCGCAGAACTTGTCTCTGTCTTCGTGGAGCATGGCCGTTCTCTCTTCGAAGGTCATGCCGACCGGGCAGTAGCCGCCGTTGTAAACGTTGTGGCAGGAGGTCTGGTCGGAGAGCAGATCGATATGGAAATCTCTCTTGACCGCCTCTTCCAGCAGGTCGACGATGTTGCCGTGATATGCGATGGAGATGGACTCCTTGGCCTCCAGCTTCTCGGTCGCCAGACGGAACACCTCATCCAGGTCCTGACAGATGACGTCTACCCATCCCTGATCATGTCTGGTCTCGATCCTGGACTGGTCGACTTCGGCAAAGATGCCCACAGCGTTTGCGATATTGGCTGCCTTAGGCTGAGCGCCGCTCATGCCGCCAAGTCCGGAGGATACGAAGGTGTGTCCGGTCAGGTCTCCGTCCTCGGGAACGCCCAGCTCTTTGCGGCCGGCGTTGAGGATGGTGTTGAATGTTCCGTGGACGATGCCCTGGGGGCCGATGTACATCCAGCCGCCGGCGGTCATCTGTCCGTAGTTGGCAACACCCATCTGCTCCGCGACTTCCCAGTCATCCAGGTTGTCGTACATACCGATCATCATGGCGTTGGTGATGATGACTCTCGGCGCTTCCGGCTTGGAGGGGAAGAGGCCCAGAGGATGGCCGGATTCGACGACCAGGGTCTGGTCTTCGGTCATGACTTCCAGGTACTTCTTGATCAGTCTGTACTGGAGCCAGTTCTGGCAGACCTGTCCGGTCTCGCCGTAGGTGACCAGCTCATAGGGATACAGGGCGACTTCGAAATCCAGATTGTTATCGATCATGACCTGGAAAGCCTTGCCTGCCAGACAGTTGCCCTTGTACTCGTCGATCGGTTTTCCGTAGATGCGGCCCTGGGGTCTGTATCTGTAGGCGTAGACTCTGCCGTAGTTCTTCAGCTCTTCCATGAATTCCGGAGCAAGTGTTTCATGCAGTTCTTCCGGTACGTATCTGAGCGCGTTCTTCAGAGCGATCCTGGTCTGCGCTTTGGTCAGGCGGAAGCCTCTGTCCGGGGCTCTGCGGATGCCTTCCTGGAATTCCGGATATTCCGGCAGTTCATTTCCCAGTTTGATGGTCATTGCGTTTCCAATGGATTTGTTGTCCAGCATAACAGTTCTCCTTATTACATTCTATTCTTCAATGACTTATATTTCTTACTTCAGTTTGACGACCTTCTCGACTGCGTCGATGATGCCGCCGTCCTTGACCATTTCATCGAATTTGGCCAGTTCAGGCTCCATGATGATGTCTTCTTCGATCGGATCCGAGAACTTGCGGATGTATTCGTAGGCCGCTCTGGTGGCCGGCGCCAGGTTCTTGATGCCGTCCTGTCCCAGCTCTTCTCTGAGCCAGATGGCCTGTGCAGCGGCGCAAAGCTCGATGCCGATGACTTTCTGCGCGTTGTCCAGGACCATGGCCGCTGTTCTTGCCGCGGTCGTTCCCATGGAGACGTGGTCTTCCTGGTTGGCGGAAGTCGGGATAGAGTCGACGCAGGCCGGATGGTCGTAGATCTTGTTCTCGGAGACCATGGATGCCGCCGCGTACTGGGCGATCATGAATCCGGAGCATACGCCGCCGTACTTGGTCAGGAATGCCGGCAGTCCTTCGGAGATTGCCGGGTTGACCAGACGCTCGATACGGCGCTCGGAAACGTTAGCCAGCTCGGAGATGGCGATCTTCAGGAAGTCGAAGGCCAGGGCCATCGGCTGTCCGTGGAAGTTTCCTCCGGAGATGACTTCATCGTCATCCGCGAAGACCAGCGGGTTATCGGTGACCGCGTTGATCTCTCTTGCAACGATGTCACGCACGTAGTAGATGGCGTCTCTGGAAGCGCCGTGGATCTGGGGCGCGCATCTCTGGGAGTAGGGATCCTGGACCTTGGTTTCATGGAGCGGCTTGGCGTTCCCCGATCCATCCAGTAGCTTGTTCAGGTTCTCCGCCTCTGTGATCTGCCCTCTCTGTCCGCGGATCTCGTGGACCTTATGGTCATAGGCCTTGCGGATGGCCTGCTGGGCCTCACCGGTCATGGCGACGGCGATGTCGGCGATCTTCAGGAGCTTGAAGGCATCCCAGAGAACGTTCAGACCGACTGCGGTCATCATCTGTGTTCCGTTGTTGAGGGCCAGGCCTTCCTTAGCGGCCAGCTCGACCGGCTTGATGCCTTCCTTCTTCATTGCTTCTTTCGCTTCGACGATCTTGCCCTTGTATTCGACCATGCCCAGTCCGATCAGTCCCAGCGCGATGCAGGACAGGGGAGCCAGGTCACCGGAGGATCCGACCGATCCCTTTTCGGGGACGATGGGATGGATCCCTGCGTTCAGCATGTCGACCATGGTCTGAACTGTGGAGAAGCGGATGCCGGAGTAGCCTCTGCAAAGGTTGTTGCATCTGAGCAGCATGGCGGCTCTGACGTATTCGACCGGATAGGCATCGCCCATGGCACAGGTGTGGCTGATGATCAGATTCTTCTGCAGCGCAGCTGTCTCTTCTTCAGAGATCGCGACGTTGGCGAATTTACCGAAACCTGTTGTCAGGCCGTAGATGACAGCCCCCTCCTTCAGTTTCTTTTCAACGTACTCACGGGACTTGTTCATCGCTTCTTTCGCTTCACCTGCGATGATGACCTTCTCGCCCTCGCGGCATACGCGGATCACTTCTTCGAACAGCAAATCCTTACCGTTGATAATAACTGCCATTTTTCATTCCTCCTTAACGTACATATATCTATTCAATTTTCAGTCAGTTTTTCACTGTAATTGTAACAAAAATAGCCTATAAAGACTATACTTTTAGCAAAATTTGGCAGCCCTCTAATGCGTTAAAGCAATAAAAAGACAGGGGAGGTTCTCTGTCCTGCCGCGAGCAAGACGGAGAGCCGTCCCCTGTCTTACTGTCTTATCCTTAAAACCGGAAGTCTCCGCTCTTTCCTCCGGATTTCTCGACCAGATGCACTTCCCGGATGACCATCCGCTTGTCGATGGCCTTGCACATGTCGTAGATGGTCAGCAGGGCGGCGGATGCTCCGGTCAGAGCCTCCATCTCGACCCCGGTCTTCCCGTCGGTGACCGCGCGGCAGATGGCTTTGATCCGGCAGCCTTCCTCGTCCACCTCGAAGGTGACCGCCGCGTTGGTCAGCGAAAGAGGATGGCACATGGGGATCAGATCCGAAGTCTTCTTCGTCGCCATTATGCCCGCCACCTGGGCTACCGTCAGAACATCGCCCTTCTTCACCCGGCGTCCGGCGATGGCGTCCATGACCTCCCGGCTGACCTCGATGGTCCCTTCAGCCACGGCGACCCGGTGGGTCACTTCCTTCCCGGACACATCGACCATGACCGCGTTTCCTTTTTCATCGAAATGATTGAATTCCATATCTTTCTCCTTATTCCCGCAAAAGCAGGACAGACTCTTCTTTCAGCTGCAGATAATCCGGCGCCGGGCGATCGTCCAGCTCCTTCCGCCCGCTTTCCTGTACGAACCAGCAGATGAGTTCCGCCTCCGGATCTCCTTCAAAGCGCCCCGCAGGGTCACTCCCGGAAAGCCCTTCCGGAAACAGGTAATACCTTCTTTCAAAAGGCAGCTCATCCACCCCGGACAAATGAAAGGGGATACAGTTTTCCCTCCGCTGCCCCCAGACCGGCTCGAAGAAGTGGGCCCGGTATCCGATCGCGGTAATGTCCTCAGGGATCTCCCTTTGCAGGCGCAGATCCGTGCCCCAGTCCGTCAGACGGAGGGTATGGGCGTCCAGTCTCCTGGCCGCAGAGAAATTCTTGCAGCCGGTCATCCTGGCGACCGCTCTGGTATGGGGATGGTCGAACAGGATCCGGGTCTTGCCGTGAGCCAGGACCGACCCTTCCTCCAGGATCACCAGCTCCTCGGCGAACCGGTAGAGCTCGTCCCTGCTGTGGGAGACCATGATCACCTGCCCTTTGTAGTCCTCCAGCATGGTCATCAGCTCGTGCTGCAGCCGCTCCTTCAGGTGCTGGTCCAGGGCCGAGAAGGGCTCATCC
>CAMOZS010000158.1 GCA_946631075.1 uncultured Bacillota bacterium
TCCTTCAGCTCGATCAGCTTGGACATGAGCATCTTCATGGCGTATTCCCGGTTCTGGATCTGGGACCGCTCATTCTGGCAGGTGACGACGATATTGGTGGGCAGGTGGGTGATCCGGACCGCCGAGTCCGTCATGTTGACGTGCTGGCCGCCTGCCCCGCTGGACCGGTAGGTATCGATCCTCAGGTCTTCCGGGTTGATCTCCACCGTGTTGTCGAATTCGATCTCCGGTGTCACGTCCAGGGACGCGAAGGATGTATGGCGCCTGCCGGAGGAATCGAAGGGAGAGATCCGCACCAGCCGGTGGACCCCCTTCTCATTCTTCAGATATCCGTAGGCGTAGTCGCCCTCGACCAGGAGGGTAGCGCTCTTGATGCCCGCCTCCGTGTCATCGTTCATATCCATCAGCTTGTACTTGTAGCCCCGCTTCTCGCACCAGCGGGTGTACATCCGGAAGAGCATGGCTGCCCAGTCCATGGCCTCCGTTCCGCCGCTTCCGGCGTGGACGGAGATGATGGCATTGTTCTTGTCGTATTTCCCGTCGAGCAAAGTCTGGAGTTTCAGTGTCTCAAGGTCCTGCTCCAGCTTTTGCCTGGCCTCCTGGGCCTCGGTCACCATCAGCTCGGCCGACTCGCTGTCTCCGGATGAATCCGCTTCATCCGCCATGTCCAGCATGATCTCAAGATCGTCCATCCGGCCGGCCAGGTCCTCCAGGGTACCCAGACTGCCTTCGATGGACTTCTTTTCTTTCATGACCTTCTGGGCCGAGTCCGGATCGTTCCAGAAATCCGGCACATTGATCTTCTCGTCCAGGGCCGCCAGCTCTTCTTTCAGCTGGTCCGGCCGCAGGGACTCCTCCGCTTCCCGCAGCATATCCTTCAGGCCCGGGAGCTCTCCTCTGATCTGATCTGTCTGTATCACTTACGCGTTCCTCCCGCAGCAATGCTTGTATTTCTTTCCGCTGCCGCAGGGACAGGGATCGTTTCTGCCAACCTTAGGTGTGTCGCGGCGCACCGTTTCCTGCTTGCGCTCTCTGGGCGGGACTGCCGCCGCTGCCGGAGCCGCCTGGCCTCCCTGCTGGGGAGCCTCATCCACGAACTCATCCTTGTGGGACTCGCCCTTGCCGGTGACGTTGCGACGCTCGGAAGAGGTCTTGACGGTAACGTTGTAGCAGAACTTCACGAATTCCTCCTGGATCGCGGCGACCATCAGCTCGAACATAGCGAAGCCTTCATGAGCGTAGGCCGCTGCCGGATCCTGGCCGCCCAGTCCCCGCAGTCCGATACCGCTCTTCAGCTGGTCCATGGCATCGATGTGATCCATCCATTTATTATCGACGACACGCAGCAGGATCATCCGCTCTACATCACGCAGACGGTCCGCTCCGATCTCTCTTTCCTTCTCTTCGTACAGCTCTTCGAAATCCTGGTAGAGGCCTTCCTTCAGAGACTGCTCGTCCATGTTCTGCAGGTCCGCCAGGGTCTCCGGATCGTCCCGGTCGAATTCCAAAGGCTGGAAACGGTCGGTGATCTTGAGCAGGCCCTTGTTGATCGTATCGAAATCCCACTCCTCGGCGTACTTGGAGGCGATGACGACCGGATCGACGATCTCATCGATCAGCTTGCGGGTCATGTTGGAGACCTCGTCCCTCAGGTCCTCCCCGAACAGGACTCTCTTACGCTCGCCGTAGATGATCTCACGCTGCTTGTTCATGACGTTGTCGTACTGGAGGACGTACTTACGGATACCGAAGTTGCGCCCTTCGACCTTCTTCTGGGCGTTTTCGATCTGCTTGGTGATCATGCCCGATTCGATGGCCTCATTCTCCTCGACGCCCAGCTTTTGGACGATATTCTGCATCCGCTCGCCGCCGAAGAGCCTCATCAGTTCATCTTCCATGGAGATGCAGAACTGGGTCTGGCCCGGGTCTCCCTGACGGCCGGAACGGCCCCGCAGCTGGTTGTCGATACGTCTGGACTCGTGCCGCTCCGTACCGATGATGCACAGGCCTCCCAGCTCGATGACCTTCTCCTGCTCCGGTTTGCGCTCCTCCGCGTATTCCGCCAGCAGCTTCCGGAAGGTCTCTCTGGCCTCCAGCAGCTGGGGATCATCGCTCTGGATGAAGCTGGTCGCGAAGGCGATCTGCTCCTCGTCGTATTCCAGCTCCGCCATCTTTTTTCTGGCTTCGAATTCCGGGTTGCCTCCCAGGATGATGTCGGTACCACGGCCTGCCATGTTGGTGGCGATGGTGACCGCGCCCAGGCGGCCGGCTTCCGCGACGATCTGCGCTTCCTTCTCGTGGTGCTTGGCGTTCAGGACGTTGAAGTCCTTGATGCCCCGCTTGCGCAGCAGGTCCGCGATCAGTTCCGATTTCTCGATGGAGATGGTACCGACCAGGACCGGCTGGCCCGTGCTGTGGGCCTGCTCGACCAGATCGGCGATGGCGTGGTACTTGCCCCGCTCGGTGGCGTAGACCGCGTCCTGCAGGTCCCGTCTGGCGATGGGCTTATTGGTCGGGATGACGACGACGTCCATGTTGTAGATATCGACGAATTCCGCTTCCTCCGTCTTGGCTGTACCGGTCATGCCGGCCAGCTTCTGGTACATGCGGAAGTAGTTCTGCAGGGTTATCGTCGCCAGGGTCTTGGACTCGGACCGGACCAGGACGTTTTCTTTGGCCTCGATGGCCTGGTGGAGTCCGTCGCTGTAGCGGCGTCCGAACATCATACGTCCGGTGAACTCATCGACGATGATGATCTCGCCGTCGCGGACCACGTAGTCAACGTCCCGCTTCATCATGTTGCGGGCCTTCAGAGCCTGCTGGACGTGGTGGTTGATCTCCATGTTCTCCGGATCGGAGAAGTTCTCGATACCGAAGTGGCTCTCGCACTTGGCGACGCCTTCCTCGGTCAGGGCGATCTGTTCGTCCTTCTCTTCTATGGTGAAATCCTGGTCCTTGACCAGCTTTTTGACGAAATTGTCCGCCTGCCGGTACATGTCCGTGGACTTGTCGCCCTTGCCGGAAATGATCAGCGGCGTTCTGGCTTCGTCGATCAGGATGGAGTCGACCTCGTCGACGATGGCGTAGTTCAGCTCACGCTGCATCATCTCTTCTTTGTAGACGACCATGTTGTCTCTCAGATAGTCGAAGCCGTACTCATTGTTGGTTCCGTAGGTGATGTCCGCCATATAGGCCGCCCGGCGCTCTTCCTCGCTGATGCCGTGGATGACGCAGCCGACCGTCAGGCCAAGGAATGTATAGAGCCTTCCCATCCACTCCATATCACGCTTTGCCAGGTAGTCATTGACGGTGACCACGTGGACGCCCTTGCCTTCGAGGGCGTTCAGGTAGGCCGGAAGAGTCGCGACCAGAGTCTTACCTTCACCAGTCTTCATCTCGGCGATCCTGCCCTGATGCAGTACGATGCCGCCGATGACCTGGACCCGGAAGTGCTTCATGCCCAGAGATCTCCAGGCGCCCTCTCTGCAGACCGCGAATGCCTCCGGCAGCAGATCGTCCAGACTTTCCCCCGCGGCGATCCGGTCCTTGAACTCCTGGGTCTTCCCCCTCAGCTCCTCATCGCTGAGGGCGGCCATCTGATTGTCCAGGGCCATGACCTTATCTGCTATCTTCTCGACCTTGCGAACTTCCTTCTCGTTCAGATCTCCGAAGATTTTTTCCATTAAACTCATCTGTCTTTTTCCTCCGTTTCTTCTTCATCCGCGACGGTCTCGCAGACCAGATTGATTTCGATCGCCTTCCTGTCATCCGCCTTGGTCACCCTGACCTTCAGCAGTTTATCTCCGATCGTCTGCTCGAATTTATCATCCCGTTTGGGCAGCCGGTCCAGATTCATGGCCACCCATCCGTTGATCGTATTGACCTCCTGGATCTCCTCATCGATATCCAGATAGTCGAAGATCTTCTCAACATTGGCGCTGGCCTGGACCCGGTAGCTTCCGTTCTGCAAAGGCAGGATCTCCTTGTTGATGACGACGTCATGCTCATCGTAGATCTCGCCGACCAGCTCCTCGATGATGTCCTCCATGGTGACCAGACCCTCGGTCCCGCCGTATTCATCGATGACGATGGCCATGTGGGTCTTGAGCTGCTGCATCTTGCGGAGCAGAT
>CAMOZS010000159.1 GCA_946631075.1 uncultured Bacillota bacterium
CTGCAAAAGCTGGAAATCCAAAAGGGAGCATCACATCAGAACAGTTCGAAATCTGATGTGGCGCTCCCTTTTTTCGTGAGGTATTGTTGAAGAACCGCTTAACGGCGCCGCCCGCGATCTGAGTCTCTGCGGCGCCCCTGATTTCCGCCGGAACTCCGCCCCCGGCGGTGGCGGCGGAAGCACTGCTCGCAGATGCCGAAGCGGTAGTCAGCGGGCAGGGTCCGTCCGCAGAGCCGGCAGCGTTTGCGGAAATTGCGCTTGTCCGTCAGCAAGAGCTTGTTGATCTTATCGCACAGCTCCTGTTTTTCATCCATCCTGGGATCCTCGATGCCGATCCGGCGAAGGAGCTGGTGACGGACATCCAGGGCCTTGTACTGGAGCTCGCAGCCCTCCAGGGTATCCGTATCGAACATGGGGACCTCCGGGATCGCGTCCACGCTGATGGCGATGACGCTTTCCAGCCAGTAGAGGACCAGCTGCTCGTTCTTCACATCCACCGGACAGGTGATCAGCTCATAGAGCAGCTGCCGGTCCAGCTTCCGGGCGATCTTGCCCCCAAGCTCGCTCAGAAGGAAGGAGGCTTCCGTCATGTCCTCCCGGGTGAAGCCGGAAATGATGGGAAGCCGCTGCCACTCATCGAAGAGCCGGCTGAAGGGGAAGCCGGTCTCGATGGCTTCCCTGGGGAAGGGGATGGTGATGTCCCGCAGCTGTTTTCCCGTCCGCTGCAGGGCCTTTTTTACTGTTTCAGGATCCCGCAGGGACAGGACCTCGCCCTTGTCGTAGATCCCGTAGCGGCCGGCCCGGCCGGCGATCTGCCGGATCTCGCTGTCCGTCAGGGTCCGGTCATCCTCACCGTCGAACTTGGTCAGCTCCCGGAATATGACCCGGCGGATGGGAAGGGAGATCCCCATGCCGATGGCGTCGGTGGAAACGACCACGGTGTTTTCCCCCGCGGCGAATTTGCGGACCTCTTCCCGGCGTGAGGCCGGAGGCAGGGCTCCGTAGATGACGCTGGCCTTTTTGCCCAGGTTTTGCAGTTCCCCCGCCGTTGCCAGAACAGCCTTGCGGGAGAAGACGATGACCGCGTCCCCGTCCTGCACATCCTTCATGCTGTCGATGGTCCCCGAAAAGACCAGGGGAGCCAGCCGGTCGTGCCACTGGACATCGTAGTCGGCCTCGAAGCTGTCCAGGATGCTGCAGATCAGCTGCTGTGCGTCCGGGGACAGGCAGATATGGACCTCTGCCGCGTCCACCAGGAAGATGGCCTTGGTCCAGTTGCCCCCGCGAAAAGGATCGGAGATCATCTGGGCTTCATCGATCACCGCGACATCGTAGCGTTTGGTGAAATTGCAGAGCTCGATGGTGGAAGCCGTGATATTGGCGCCGCTGGTCCGGATGAATTCCTCTCCGGTCAGAAGCTCGCAGAGGACCCCCTGAGAATTGAGAGTATCGTACATCTCCAGCGCCAGCAGACGGAGGGGACCCAGGTAGACCCCGGTCCGGGCAGCCTTCAGCGCCTGCAGGGCGTCATAGGTCTTGCCGGAGTTGGTCGGCCCGATGTGGAGGATGAACCGGCGGTCCATATTCCTGGCCTTCTCCCGGTACTGGGCGATATCGAATTCATTCAGAAAAGCAACGATATCCCTGCTGACCTGGCTTGTTTTATTGCGGCCCTTGCGGGACCGGCGGCTCGTGTGCTGCTGATCCGCGGCGCGGCCTCCCCGGTCTCCTCCGCGGCCGCTTCTCTGTCTTCCCATTACAGTACCTTCATCCCTTCCTGAGCCAGCCAGAACAGAACCAAAAGCTGGGCGCGGGCGCCGGTCCGCACCTGAGGATCGGTCATGATGGCCAGGGCCTGTTCATAGGAATACCAGCGGCTGGTGATCTCTTCGTTTTCCTCTTGGGCTGTTTCGCCCTGCTGGCGGACGGTGACGATGGCGCATGCGGCGGTCTCATCGGTCAGTCCTATGCATGAAAAGGCTGGAGGGAGCACCATGACCCGGTCCGCGATACAGCCGGTCTCTTCCTTAAGCTCCCGGATCACAGCCGCCCGGACATCTTCGCCCTTGTCGACCAGGCCGGCCGGAACAGCTACCAGATAGTCGTTGACCGGCATCCGGAATTCCCTGGTCAGCAGGACCCGGCGGTTCTCCGGATCTACCGGCAGCATGGCCACAGCGCTGACCGGAAGGTTCCTCCCCAGGTTTTGCATGGTCAGACCTTTGTTCCTGGAGATGAGATCGTACTGGGCGGTATGTGATGTCTCCCTGTTCTCGTACATAGCGGAGTATACGTTGAAATATGGCATCTCCAGAACGGTGTCCAGAGAATTGAGTTTCATCTTGGGCATGGGTTTTCTCCTTTGTTCTTTTTCCATAGATGTATTGATTCTATCACACCTGCGGGGCGAGGGGAACCGGTCTGTTGCTCCGGGAAAAGTCAATATCAGACAAGTTTGGGTGGACTAACTGCAGTTTGATGTGACATACTTGAATTAAAGAAGTCTAATCAAAGAGGAAATGATAAAAAAATGACAACATTACGGGAACTTACACCGGGTGAACACGGCCGGATCTTAAACGTTGGCGGAGAAGGAAGACTGCGCCAGCATTTTCTTGATATGGGAGTGATCCCGGGAGCGGTCGTGTCGGTGGTGAAATACGCGCCCATGGGCGATCCGGTAGAACTGATCGTTCAGGGATATAAACTGACACTGCGGCTTGCGGACGCGGAGCAGATCGAAGTGGAAAAGCTGGCCGAAAGAGAAGCCAGGGACAGCAGAACGCCGGCCGCAGGCGTTTCGGAGCATCCGGGCCTTGGCGAAGGGGGCAAGTTCCATCCCAAGGGCAGCGGAGATCCTCTGCCGGATACGGAGACCCTCAGTTTCGCCCTGGTGGGAAACCAGAACTGCGGCAAGACGACCCTGTTCAACCAGCTGACCGGAGCCAACCAGCATGTGGGGAACTTCCCCGGAGTCACCGTAGACCGGAAGGACGGGGTGATCAAGGGGCATCCGAAGACGGTGGTGACGGACCTTCCGGGGATCTATTCCATGTCCCCCTATACCAGCGAGGAGATCGTTTCCAGAGAATTCGTCCTCCGGGAGAAACCCAAGGGGATCATCAATATCGTGGACGCCACCAACATCGAGCGGAACCTGTATCTGACCATGCAGCTTCTGGAGATGGACGTGCCCATGGTAGTCGCCCTGAACATGATGGATGAGGTGACCGGAAACGGAGGCAGCATCGACATCAATGAGATCGAAGCCCAGCTGGGTGTTCCTGTGGTGGCCATCTCCGCCGCCAAGAATCAGGGCGTTCAGGAGCTGATCGATCACGCCATCCACGTAGCCAGATATCAGGAGAGACCCCTGAGGCAGGACTTCTGCGACGCCAGCGCCGCCGGGGGAGCGGTCCACCGCTGCCTGCACGGGATCATCCACCTTATCGAGGATCACGCCCAGGCGGCAGGCCTGCCGGTCCGCTTTGCGGCCAGCAAGCTCATTGAAGGAGACAGCCTGATCCGGGAACAGCTTCGTCTGGAACAAAATGAGGCGGAGATGGTGGAGCACATCATCCTCCAGATGGAAAAGGAGCGGGGTCTTGACCGGAGCGCGGCCATGGCTGACATGCGGTTCTCCTTCATCCACCGGACCTGTGATGATTCGGTCCGCAAACCGGAGGAGAGCAGGGGCCGGGTCCGCAGCGAAAAGCTGGACCGGCTGCTGACCGGAAAATATACGGCCATCCCGGCCTTCATCGGGATCATGGGACTGGTCTTCTGGCTGACCTTCAATGTGATCGGGGCCTGGCTGCAGGGCCTGGTAGAGACCGGGGTCGGCGCCCTGACCGACCTGACCGACGAGCTTCTGACCGCGGGCCACGTCAACGAAGCGGTCCACAGCCTGATCATCAAGGGGATCTTCGAGGGAGTGGGGACCGTGGTCAGCTTCCTGCCCATCATCGTGACCATGTTCTTTTTCCTGTCTGTCCTGGAAGACAGCGGATATATCGCCCGGGTGGCCTTCTTCATGGACAAGCTCCTGCGAAAGATCGGCCTTTCGGGCAGGAGCATCGTGCCCATGCTGATCGGCTTCGGCTGCACGGTGCCGGCGGTCATGTCCA
>CAMOZS010000160.1 GCA_946631075.1 uncultured Bacillota bacterium
GTGAAGAAGGGACTCTATAAAATGACGGTCAAGGTGCGGGCTGCAGGGACTTCGGACTATCTGCCGGGGACAGACAAGACCGTCGTGAAGGTACGGGTCAGGTAGGTGATTTCGGCTACTTGACAGATGAGAAAGAACACCTTATCCTATTGTCAGAAAATTTCCCAAAAGGAGGCAGACTATGGCCAATCTTACAGCGAAGATCGTATCGACTTACTTTAACGCCCACGATGTCAAGCACGAGCTGACGGGTGAAGATGAGGACATCATTCTCACCGGCTATACCGCGGAGAATAAGAAAGTCATCGACATCGCGATCTTATTTGATGAATCTGAAACGACCTGCAGACTGGTGACCCGTGATTATTGCCACGTGCCGGAGCAGAAGAAAGAGACCGTGATCCTGGAACTGAACAAGCTGAACGCTTACTACCGGTGGGCCAAGTTCTATCTGGACGAGGATGGGGATATCAGGATCGATACAGACGCGGTCGTAGACCAGGATACCTGCGGCCAGGAATGCCATGAGCTGGTCCGGAGGCTGGTGGGAATCGGGGACGATGCCTACCCACAGATCATGAAAGCGATCTGGACCTGATTTGGAGAAAAACAATGAAGAAAAAATTACTGATTATGATAGCCCTTTGCGCCAGCCTTTGCATAATGATGGCGGGCTGCGGGGGACAGCAGAGCGAAAGCGAGCAGCCGGACGGGGAGCCGGCGGCGGAGGACTCCAGCCTTTGGAAAGAGGCATATCTTGAGACTCTGCAGGCCGATGAGACGGCGATCCTGAACTACCAGCCGTTCGGAAACGGCGGGGAGGGCGCGGTGGCCTTCAGCGACCTGAATTTCGACGGGATCCCGGAGCTGCTGTATTTCGTGAATGAGGAAGGGGCGATGTCGCCCTACATGAAGATCGTGACCTATAAGGACGGTGCGGCCAGCCAGGTCCACTATGAGAAACAGATAACCGATTTGGCCAGTCCGGATTACCGTGATCTGCCGGCGGACGCTCTCTATGATTATCAGGTTCAAGGCGGAACGGATTATCAGGTTTACCTGAGGGAAGACGGGACCCTGCAGATGTATTCTCTGCTCTATGGGGCGGACAATAGTCCGGGGATGATGAACCAGTACCAGATGGACGCTGACGGCAATCTTACGGAGGTCTGCCGGTTTGGTTTCGTGGATGAGTTCAACAGTTCCAGGATGGATCCGCCGGATGATCTGACAGTCCATTACTGGAAGGACGGCGCGGAGATCGATGAAAGCGAATATAACTCTCTGTGCGAGGAGGCTTGCAGTGGGATCAGCGAGCTGATCTTCCGCAAGGGCAGAGACTTGAAGGATAGATTCGATGCTCCCTTCTGGGACGCGACCGCTTCGCTGGCGTCGGCCGAGATGACCTACGACCAGGCTTTGGCAGTACTTGAGCAGTAAGTGATAGGAGGCAGCAGTGGGAGAAACAGTTAAGTGGGGAATATTCTTTATCATGGCTTTTGCTTCGCTGAGCATTCTGTTCGGTTTTGTCAAGGCCGGGCTCCAGCAGCGGAAGATAAATAAGGAAGCCGCCAAGAATGCTCCGGAGCAGGTTCCTGCAAAGGCTGGAAAGGCCGGAGCTTCTAAGGCCGGGGAGCAGGGAGCCAAGGAGAAAGAAAAGAAGGAAAAGAAGCCCAAGAAGAAGGAAGTCAAGAAGCCGAAGAGGCTGGGACCGGAGGCGGCGGATGAGGCTGGGGCCGCAGTGAAGGATGCCGCGGATGAGAATGCAGCTGGGGCGAAGGACCCGGCGGCTGCTGCTTCGAATGGGGCAGACGCGCCGGATGAGAAATAATTGAGGTTGGAAGATGAAGAAAATAGTGATATTCGGCGGAGGTACGGGCCTGTCCTGTATTCTCCACGGATTAAAATTATTCCCGCTGGATGTAACGGCGGTGATCGCGGTCAGCGATGACGGCAGCTCCACAGGGGTCCTTCGGGAGGAACTGGACATCCCGGCGGTTGGTGATCTTGGCAAGGTGCTCCTGGCCATGGCCAACGTGGACGATGACTTCGTCAAGCTGCTCCGCTACCGTTTTGAGAAGGAAGGCTCGCTCAAAAATCATCCGGTCAGGAATGTCCTCCTGGCTGCTCTGATCGACCTGAAGGGGAACCTGACAGAAGCGACAAAGTACATGAGCCAGCTTTTGCAGGTCAAAGGAACGGTGCTCCCGATCACCGAGGAGAAGGTGGATCTGGTCGGTCACGGAAAGGCTGGAGATTACTACGGGGAGAGCGAGGTAAGCCGGAACGTGGAGAAGATCGAGCGGCTGACTTATGATCATCCGGTGGAGATCAATCCGGAGATCCCGAAGAAGATCGCCGAGGCGGACTTGATCGTTCTGAGCCCGGGCAGCCTTTATACCAGCACGCTGCCTCATCTGATCATTCCGGATATCCAGCGGGCCCTTGAAAAGGCTGATGCTCCGATCATGTACATCGCTAATCTGGGAACTCAGCCGGGTGAGACCGACGGGTATACGGTCAGCGATCATATCGCGGCGCTGAACCGGTATCTGGGAGAACGGAAGGTGGATGTGGTCATCGCCAATGAGGGCGACGTGGACCGGGATATCGCTGGCCTGTATCAGCATGAGAACAAGTCGGTCGTTGATCTGGACCGGTACGCGGTGGAGCATCTGGGTGTGGAAGTGATCACCGATGATATCATGCGGATCGGGGAAAACGGATGGATCCGTCATGATGAACTGAAGACTGCTTATCTGGTATTTTCTTACCTGATGAGGTGAGTTTGAGCCGCCGTGTCACGGCGGCTTTTTTGTTGGGCCGCTGGGTCACAGCGGCCAATCTGATATTGCTGATTCTGGCGCAAAAAGGTATAATTCACATATGATACTGGATAAGCTGAGACAAAAAAATAAGGACCCTTCGGTGAATCCCTATCTGAGGATGATGGATCCGGATATCGGGATGCCGGATATGTTCTACATGATGGATGAGATCGGGCCTGTCCAGGTTTTGCGCAGATTCCAGAAGCGGGAGGATGACTTCGTTTATTGCGGAACGTTTGAGGTGCTGCATAAGACCGAGAGGGGCCGGCGTTTTTGTGTTGTGATGCGGAGGCGCAAGGATGAGCGGCTGGTGCCGCCGGAGCACGCGATCGAGAGCCCGGAGGAGCTGAATGCGCTGGTGGTGGCTGAGTATTATCCGGGGGTCATGAGCCGGATCTATCTGCGGGGGCTGGGGCAGAACACCATGCAGTCGGTGGTTGATGAATATGTCCAGCGGATGTGCAGGAAGAGACGGATCCGGGGACTTTTGGGGTGGACGGAATAGCATCGAAGATCCGCGCCAGGTACCCTTTAAGGAGGTTGGGAGCACCGTATATGCAAGGGATATCATTAAGAAAACATAACGCCGCGGTCATCGCGGCCACGCTTTTGCTCACGGCAGCCGCCCTGTTTTTTGCCGGCGCTGGGCCAGCTTTTGCGGATGAGTACAAGACGACCATCGATGCCTTCAGCTACGGAGACTACCAGATCCCGGCCTATGACGGGGATCCGTCCGAACCGGTCAACGAGAATCTGCCCGCCTTCACCGCCGATGAGATGGAGGCCGAGCCATTTGTGTACTATTCCGATCTGGATGAGCTGGGCCGCTGCCAGACCGCAAGCTCCATGCTCAGCCAAGGCCTCATGCCGACCTGGGACCGCGGCAAGATCAATACTGTTTACCCTAGCGGCTGGATCCAGAAGGAGTACGACGTGATCTCGGGCAAGTACCTCTACAACCGCTGCCATCTGATCGGCTGGCAGCTGGCCGGAGCTGATCTGACCAGTCTCCCAAAGGCTGAGCTGGCCAAGGATCTGATCACCGGGACCAAGTACCTGAACGTGGGCACCGGGAGCACCGGGATGGTCGGCTACGAGAACGAAGTGGCGGCCTACCTGAAGGATGACCCGGAGAACGAAGTCGCTTACAGGGTCACACCCGTGTTCGAGGGTGAGAATCTGGTGGCTTACGGGGTGCTGATGGAAGCCAAGAGCGTCGCGTCGAACGATATCGAGTTTTGCGCTTTCTGCTACAAC
>CAMOZS010000161.1 GCA_946631075.1 uncultured Bacillota bacterium
CTTGACCAGCTCCCCGCTGATCCTGTCCGGATCGGATGGCCGTTTCCGGGCAGGCTCCGCCGCTTCTTCCGAACGGACGACGACTTCCATTTCTCCTTCCCGGATCCGCAGGACCGCCGGCTGGCCGGCCTCCGCCCCGAATTCCATCCGCAGGGGGATCCGCCGCTTCATCTGCCGGTCCAGATCCTCCGTGCTCTGACCGCTGAAGGTCTGCCTGGCCTCTTCCAACTGGGCCCGGCTGGTCACCCGGAAGACCCGGTCGCCGGCCTCCGCCCTTCCTTTGATGTCGCCTGCGCGGACAGCTCCGCCGGGCATTTCTTTGAGGAAGGTCACCACGCCGCCGGAGTCTTTGCCTTCCGGCCGGCTGTCCTTCACCGGGCGGATCTCTATGCCGTCGCCTTCACGGAGCTCTCCCTGAAGGAGGATATCCACCAGGGCGGCTCCCTTCTTGGCCGCGCCGGCCGCGGCCGCCCTGTCTTTGCCGGCGTTCCTCGCCGTCACCTGGGATCTGACCTTGCCGATGTAGATCCCGGCATTCTTAGGAGACTGGCCTGACAGGATCCGGTCCCCCGGATTGCCGTAGAGATAGCCGGTCGTAAATCCGCCCCGGCTGTAGATCTGGGTCAGGGCAGCCTTATCTTCTTCGGTCACTTCCACCTGACCGGTCCGGGCGTACTGGTCCAGATACTTTCGGTAGATCCCGGTGACCACGGCTACATATTCCGGAGATTTCAGCCGTCCCTCGATCTTCAGCGAGTCCACTCCCGCCTGGCAGAGAGCCGGCAGCTCCTCCAGCAGACAGAGGTCCTTAGGGCTGAGGAAGTATCCTGTCCTGCCCTGATCGTCGGTGTAGGGCAGGCGGCAGGGCTGGGCGCACAGGCCCCGGTTGCCGCTTCTTTTCCCATCTCCCAGCAGCCGGCTCATCTGGCACTGGCCCGAGTAACACATGCAGAGGGCTCCGTGGACGAAGACCTCCAGCTCGCAAGGGACCGGGCCGCCGGCCTGGGCCATCGCGCCGGTCTGGGCCGAGCTACCAGTCTGATCCGGCGCTTCCGCGGCCCCGGCCCCTGGCGTTCTGTGGCAGGCCTCGGCGAAGGCCCGGATCTCCTCCAGGGTCAGCTCTCTTGCCGGCACGATCCGGCGGATGCCGAATCCCTTCATCAGTTCCACCGCCTGGGGGTTATAGACCGTTGCCTGGGTGGACAGGTGGAGGGGCAGGTCCGGCAGATACCGGCCCAGGATCCGGACCAGGCCCATGTCCTGAACGATGACCGCGTCCGCCCCGATCTCCTGCAGGGCAGCCGCGTAGTCCAGGGCATCGGCAAGCTCCCGGTCCTTCAGGAGAGTATTGAAGGTCACGTAGACTTTCACATTGCGTTCATGGGCATAGGCGATGGCGTCCCGGAGTTTGGGCAGGGGGAAATTATCAGCCTTTGCGCGGGCATTGAAACGGGACCCGCCCAGATAGACCGCGTCCGCTCCGTTATTTACAGCTGCAAAAAGCTGCGCCGGTCCTCCGACCGGCGCGAGTAATTCTGGTATTCTCATTATTTCTTTACCTTAAATGATGATTTCAGGCCGACGATCTTGTTGAAGACCTTCTCGTCCTCGGTGCAAAGCTCCGGATCCGCCATGTAGTATCCCTTGCGGAAGAACTGGAAGCGCTCGCCCGGCTTCGCTTCGGCCAGGAGAGGCTCAGCATAGCCTTCCGTCTCGATGAGGGAATCCGGGTTCATCTGCAGCTCGCCGTTCTCATCCTCGATCATGAGGTAGTCGTAGTTGCGGATGCGGATCTTGACTGCCGTTGCGGCGTCGACCCAGTGGATGGTGCCCTTGACCTTGCGGTTGGCCCCCTCGCTGCCGGATCTGGTCTCCGGATCGTATGTGCAGAGGAGCTCGGTAACATTGCCGTCTCCGTCCTTGATCACTTCATTGCAGGTCAGGAAGTAGGCCCCCTTGAACCGGACCTCGTTGCCCGGGAAGAGGCGGAAATACTTCTTGGCCGGGACTTCCATGAAGTCGTCCCCGTCCACCCAGAGCTGGCGGCTGAAGGGAACCATGCGGTTTCCCATCTCCGGAACTTCTCTGTTGTTCTCGATCTCCATCTCCTCGGACTGACCTTCGGGGTAATTGGTGATGGTCACCAGGATCGGGTTCTCGACCACGTTGCGGTTCTGCACCTTGGTCTTCAGATCGTCGCGGACGCAGGACTCCAGCAGGGCGATGTCCACGGTGCTGTTGGCCTTGGCCACGCCGATGCGCTCGCAGAAATCCCGGACCGCTTCCGGTGTATATCCTCTGCGGCGGATGCCCGCGATGGTCGGCATTCTGGGATCATCCCAGCCGTCGACTTCGTGCTCGTCCACCAGCCTCTTCAGGTAGCGTTTGCTCATGACGGTATTGGTCAGGTTCAGGCGGGCAAACTCGATCTGCTGAGGCGGAGCCGGCCATTTGCCGACCGCCTGCAGGACCCAGTCGTAGAGAGGTCTGTGATCCTCGAACTCCAGTGTGCAGATGGAGTGGGTGATCCCCTCGATGGCGTCCTCGATCGGGTGAGCGAAGTCATACATGGGGTAGATGCACCACTTGTCCCCGGTGTTGTGATGTTCCGCGTGGGCGATCCGGTAGATGACCGGGTCTCTCATATTGATATTAGGCGATGCCATGTCGATCTTGGCCCGGAGGACCTTCTCGCCGTCGGCGTATTTGCCTTCCCGCATCTCCTCGAAAAGCTGCAGGTTCTCTTCAATGCTCCTGTTTCTGTAGGGGCTCTCCTTGCCGGCTTCGGTCAGTGTCCCCCGGTATTCTCTGATCTGGTCCGCGTTGAGGTCACAGACAAAGGCCAGGCCCTTTTTGATCAGGGTCACGGCGCATTCATACATCTCATCGAAGTAGTCGGAAGCCCAAAGCCGTTCTTTCCATTCGAAGCCCAGCCAGCGGACGTCGTTCTCGATGGAATCGACGTATTCCATATCCTCCTTGACCGGGTTGGTGTCGTCGTATCTCAGGTTGCAGGCCCCGTGGTACTTCATCGCCGTCGTGAAGTTCAGGCAGATGGACTTGGCGTGCCCGATGTGCAGGTAGCCGTTGGGTTCCGGCGGGAACCGGGTCAGGACCTTATCCCCGTACTTCTGGTTCTCCAGATCCTTGTCTATGATCGCGTGAATGAAATTCGTGCTGTTTACTGTTTTCTCTTCAGCCATGGTTTTCCTCCGTTTTTTCAAACATACGCAGTCATTGTATCACGACTGGCGCCTGTCCGTAAAGCAAAAGCTGGGCGGTCCTGCCGCCTCAGCTCCCTATAAGAACAACTTACTGATTATTTTACCTACGATATCATTTTCTTCTCTGAACACCGCCTCTATAGCCCGGTCCAGATTGCTCATGTATTCATGAGCCGCTTCATCGACAAAACCTTCGAAAACAAGTTCACAATCCTTATTATCAAAATCAAAGACACATTCAGCGTCACCGTCAGGACATCTATAACCCTGATATTCGTGAACATGGGAATCTTCACCTTCTCCGGCATGACCGCTGATCATGACAAGTTCACCGGTCTCCGTAAACCTGATGATCGCGCCGAGGGGAAAATGCCTGCTTGGATTAGGGGCATCTTTATTTTCTTTCACCGTAAATGAAGATGCCGCCTCGAGCGCATCAGCCCTTTCTTTTTCATCAGAGACATACCCTAGATGCAACACCTCTTTTATTTTATCGCTGTTGATACAGGCGTTGCCATAGTCCTCCCCTTCCGGATAACAACATATACCGTAGTCGTAAACAGCCCCATCCGTAGCCTCACAATTACGGCTCATTACCATGACTTCACCATCATAGTCATCGATTGTTAAGATCGTACCCATGGGCAACAGCTTTTTGCTTTCCTTCTCCATGTGCTACCTCCAGTCTGAACTCCCCCAGCGGGTATTCCGTCCTGCTTCAGTTACACTATACGGCATTTTTTCTTCTTCGTCCAGCGGTTGAAATTCCCCGCCTTGCTCTTGCGGTTTCCGGTAAAATAGGGTATGGTAGGGTAAAGAGTTAAGGGA
>CAMOZS010000162.1 GCA_946631075.1 uncultured Bacillota bacterium
CCCGCGATCAGGATGATGTTCTCCTTCATGGCCTCGATGGCCTTGATGGCCGCATCCGGATTGGTTCCCTTGGAATCGTTGATGAAACGGATCCCCTTCCATTCGCCGGCGTTCTCGATCCGGTGCTCCACTCCGGCAAAGGTCCGCAGGGTCTGTCCGATGACCTCGGGGTCGATCCCGCCGAAATAGCTGATGGCAGCTGCCGCCAGGGCGTTTTCCAGATTATGGCTGCCGGGGATCAGAAGTTCTTCCGCTCCGCAGATATCCACATCAGCGGACTTACCGTCCCGGATCACGATCCTGCACTCCTTCACGAAAGCGCCGAAAGGCAGCTCCTCTTTTCTGCTGAAGGGAACGACGGTCGCCGGGCAGTCTTCCATCAGGGCGTAGCTTGCCGGGTCGTCAAAATTGGCGACGCAGTACTGGTCCCTGCTCTGTCTGCGGAAGATCCGGGCCTTGGCCGCCCCGTAGTTTTCCATTGTTTTGTGACGGTTCAGATGGTCCGGAGTCAGGTTCAGGATAGCCGACACTTCCGGACGGAACTCCACCGCCGTTTCCAGCTGAAAGCTGCTGATCTCGGTCACCATCCAGCCGTCATCGGAGGCCTGCTGAGATCCTTCGATCACCGGGGTCCCGATATTGCCTACCACGTAGGTCTCTCTTCCGGCCGCCTTGAAGATCTCTCCCACCAGGGTGGTCGTGGTCGTCTTGCCGTTGGTCCCGGTGATCCCGATGTAGCGGCCCCGGCCTGTCCTGTAGGCCAGCTCCAGCTCGCCGATGATCTCAGCGCCGCTGCCCGCGGCCTCTGTGATAAAGGGCAGGTCCACCGGTACGCCCGGGCTCAGGATCAGCATATCATAGATGCTCATATCCTCCGGCTGCTTTCCCAGCCAGCATCTGACCGGAAGAGACTCCAGCTTTTGCATGAGCCTGCTGTCGATCTGATCCTCCTTCTTGCTGTCCTGGATATGGACGGCGGCTCCCTGCTGCAGGGCCAGGTCCATGGCAGCTTCTCCGGACTTTCCCATGCCGACGATGAGAACGGTTTTTTCTTTCAGCATTGTATCATTCATTTACAGTTTTTTCCTTCCTCTATACCAGTATGATCAGGCCGACGATGCAGCAAAGGGCGGTGAAGGCCCAGAACATCGGCACGACCTGTGTTTCCTTCATGCCGCACATTTCGAAATGATGATGGATCGGGGCCATCTTGAAGATCCGCTTGCCGTGGGTCAGTTTGAAATAGCTGACCTGCATCACCACGGACAGGGCCTCGATCACATAAAGCAGTCCGATGATCAGAAGCAGGAGCTCCAGCTTCATGACGATGGCCGCTGCCGCGATCCCTCCGCCAAGGGCCAGAGAACCGGTGTCCCCCATAAATACCTTGGCCGGATTCTTGTTGAAGACCAGAAATCCCAGGCAGCCTCCGCACAGGGCTCCGAAGAAGAGGATCCCGGACTGGGTATCCGCTGCAAGACCGGTCTCCATGGAACTGAAGATGATACCGCCGGCCACGAAGGCTATGGAAACCAGGGTCGTTACCCCGGCCGCCAGTCCGTCCAGGCCGTCGGTCAGATTGACCGCGTTGGTCATGGCCAGGACCGCGAAGACGATGAAGGGAACATAGAGGATCCCGAAGTCCACGTAGGTGTCCACTCCCGGAATGTAGACCAGGCTCCCCTGGTCCGAAAGCAGGCGGAAGATGACGCCGAAGGCGATGGCGATGACCATCTGGCAGGCGAATTTGGGCTTGACCTTGAATCCCTCGTTCTGTTTTTTGATGACCTTCAGATAGTCATCGAGAAATCCCACGAAGCCGAATCCGACGAAGACCAGGAGTATGATCAGGGTCCCCGCGATGGGATAGCCCCAGGCGGTGCGGAGGCAGAAGGCTGCTGCAAAGGCTGCGACGCAGGTTCCGATGATGATGCTGATTCCGCCCATGCTGGGTGTCCCCGCCTTGGAGTAGTGGGACTTGAGTCCCTCCTCCCTTATGTTCTGCCCTGCCTTTTTTCTCAGGAAGGGTATCTCCAGTTTTGTGATGATCAGAGCGATCACAAAAGCGACCGCCGCCGTGATCAATACGATTTTGACCATGTCTATCTCCGCTCGTCTGTCAGTTTCTCTACTATTTCTTCCATTTTCATGCCCCGGGAGGCCTTGACCAGGATCAGATCCCCCGCCTTCAGGAGTTCATCCTTCTTTTTGAGGAAGGCCTGCTTGCTGGGGAAATACAGGGTCTGGGTCTGGCCGCCCCTGCATCCGTCCGCCATGTTCTCCGCCAGAGGTCCGATGGCGACCAGCAGGTCGATGCCGCAGCTTCTGGCGAAAACGCCCACTCCGTAGTGGAGCTTGTCGCTGGTATCTCCCAGCTCGTACATCTCTCCAAGGATAGCGACTCTGCGGCCGCTGCATCTGCTCTGCTGCAGGACCTTCAGGGCTCCCTTCATGGAGTCCGGGCTGGCGTTGTATGTGTCATCGATGACCGTGACACCGTTTCCCCGGACCACCTTCAGTCTGCTTCCGGTAAGGCTTACATTGGAAAGGCCCCGGATGATCTCATCCGCCGTCATGCCCAGACGGACCCCCACTGCGGCAGCGACCGCCCCGTTAAAGGCGTTGTGCCGCCCAGGGACCGGGATCTGTACGGTCCTGCTGACTTCGTTGTGCTCCAGCTGGAAGCTGACGCCGTCCACGCCCCGGTCTTCGACTTCCGACAGGATATAATCGCTGCGTCCGTCGGTCCCGATGAAGATGCTCTCATAATCTCCGGAAGTGTTTTCCGGATTCAGGAACTCATCATCATAAACGAAGACCATTGTACCGCTGCTTTCTGCGCTGCGCAAGTGTTTTGTTACTTCCATCTTGGCCCGGAAGATCCCTTCCCGGCTTCCCAGGTTTTCCATATGGGAGACGCCGATGTTGGTGATGACCCCGATATTGGGCCGGACGATCTCCGCCAGCCGGTCGATCTCGCCGAAGTGGCTCATTCCCATTTCGAGGACGACCGCCTCGCAGTCCTCCTCCAGCTGGAAGATGGAGATGGGAAGGCCGATATCATTATTGTAGTTTTTCAGATTTCTTCCGCACCTGAAACGCTCGCTGAGGACATAGTAGATCATGTCCCTGGTGGATGTCTTGCCTACGCTTCCGGTCACGGCGACGCGGACGGGATCGATCAGGTCCAGATAATACCCGGCCAGCTGTCCCATGGCGTATACGGTGTCCTCTACCAGGATGGCGTTGACATCCATATCATCGGTCAGAGCGGTCTCATCCGAGATCAGAAGGCTGCGGCATCCCTGGCCGATCACCTGAGGGATGAAACTGTGTCCGTCCCGGTTGGGTCCCTTGATGCACACGAACAGATCCCCTTCCCCGCACTCTCTGGAATCATGCCAGACTCCGCGGATCCCGGACTCTTCGCATCTGCGTATGATCCTGCCTCCGGCTGCCTGCGCTGCCTCATCTATGCTGATGTATTTCATTTGATTTCCTGTCTCCTTTGCTGTCAGAGGTCTTCGTCACTCTTTGTACAGATAGACCTTGGTTCCTTCTTTCACCCTGGTCCCCGCTGCCGGGTACTGTTTGATGACCAGGTAATCCTCGCCGTAATCCGTCGAGTCATCCAAATCGTATTCCAGATCCTTGCTCTCCAGGATGCCCGCGGCGTCGCTGGCGCTCTTGCCTACCACATCCGGGACCTTGAGGGAATCCTCGTCCTCCTCTTTTGGCTTAGCGTCCGTAGAGATGTTCAGGTAGGGCAGGGTCTTGCTCAGCACTTTATTGACGGCCGGCGCCGCGGTGACGCTTCCGAACCGGACTCCCCGGGGGCTGTCGACGATGATCAGCACCGCGATCTTGGGATCGTTCATGGGCGCCATGGCGATGCAGGAAGAGTAAGTATCCCCGCTGTATCCTACGCCGTTTTCTCTCGGCTTGTTCGCTGTTCCGGTCTTGGCTCCGACCCGGTATCCCGTGACTGCTGCCGCGGA
>CAMOZS010000163.1 GCA_946631075.1 uncultured Bacillota bacterium
ATCAAGGAAATGGATTCCGAGTATGCTGACGAGCTGAACGAGAAGGCATTCCTCGACGCAGTAAGCAAATAAGCTTTATGCAAAGGCTGGACGATCTGTCCGGCGAAACTGAATACGCAATGAACCGGCTGCTCCGCAGCCGGTTTTTTGTCAGCCCGCCTGATTGTATTTCCTTTCGCCGATTGCTATAATATCAATATCAGTTGACAGAAATCTGAACGAAAGGGATCGGACGATGAAAAAGAGATGGATCATGTTGATGGCCGTGTTGGCTATGGCGATGCTGATGTGCGCCGGATGCGGAAGCGACGGTGAAGATGCCGGCGAAGGCGCGGACACGGCGACGGCACTGGCCAGCTTCAGCGCGCAGACGGAAGACGGAGGCGAATGGTCATCAGAGGATCTGAACTCGGTCGACGTGACCATGGTCAATCTTTGGGGAACTTTCTGCGGCCCCTGCATCAATGAAATGCCGGAGATCGCCAGCCTTCAGAAGGAACTGCCGGACAACGTGGCTATCGTCGCCTGCTGCGGGGATTACTCCGATGAGACCGCGGGAGACTGCAGGGACATCCTGGAGGAGTCGGGCTATACCGGGACCAATCTGATCAGCTTCGAGGGAGACCTGCAGACCCTGGTGGACAATTCCCAGTTCTATCCGACGACCTATTTCTTTGACAGCGAAGGAAACCAGGTGGCGGATCCGGTGGTCGGCGCTCCCGCTGATCCGAAAGCGGATTACCTGAACAGCATCAACCAGGCTTTGGAAGCGATCGGCAAAGAACCGATCGAGCTGAAGTAGGGGGAAGCGGCGGGATCCATGGATATGCAGGAACAGATCGCTGAAAACAGCATACAGTCCCAGGACCTCCGGCCTGACCGGGACCTCAGGCCCGACGAGGACATCAGGACCGTCGATATCATTGTCCCCTGTTACAACGAGGCGGACAATATCGACGCCTTTTATGATGCGGTGCAGAAGGTGGCGGAGGAAGCCGCCGGCTATGATTTCTCCTACATTTTTATCGATGACGGGAGCACCGACGGGACCCTGGAAATGATCAAACAGATCGCCGAAGCCGCCGTGGTGGATGTCACGACGGTCCGCTACATTTCCTTCAGCCGCAATTTCGGCAAGGAGGCGGCCATGTATGCCGGCCTGAAGGCCAGCCGGGACAGCCGGGGAGGTCGGGGGGCGGATCTGGCCGTTCTGATCGACGCCGACCTGCAGCATCCGCCTGAGCTGATCCTGGACATGATCCGGACCATGGAGGAGACCGGATGCGACAGCTGCGCCGCCCGGCGGGTATCCCGCAAAGGCGAGCCCAGGATCCGCAGCGTCTTCGCCAGAGCCTTTTATAAGATCATGAACCGGTTCAGTGACATCGAGATCGTCGACGGGGCAGTGGACTTCCGGATGATGAACCGGCAGATGGTCCGGGCCATCTGCAGCCTGCCCGAGACCCAGCGCTTTTCCAAAGGGATCTTTTCCTGGGTGGGATTCGATACCCGCTGGATCGAGTTCGAGAACGTGAAGCGGTTGTCCGGGGAGAGCAAGTGGTCCATATGGGGCCTGGCCAGATACGCCGTCGCCGGCTTCCTGGATTTCGCAGAGGCGCCCCTGAAATTCACCGGACTTCTGGGCGGGCTCATCTGCGCAGGGGCGGCCGTCTATCTGATCATCGAGCTGCTCAAGGTCCTGATCGTCGGTAAAGACGTGCCGGGCTACGAGTCCCTGATCTGCCTGCTCCTCTTCTTCGGAGGGATGATCATCGCCGTGCTCAGCGTGATCGGAGAATACATCGGGCGGATGTACCTGGAGACCAAGAACCGGCCGATCTATATAGAAAAAGAAAGTAATTTGGATGACGAAGACAGTCTGAAGGAACTGAAGTGACCATATTCAACGGATTTTTCAAAAAAAGAAGGTATGCCCTGGCGGCTTTTTTCCTGCCGGTACTGATCACAGTACTGGCTTTTGCCGTGACCGGGATCTATCCCTTCGGGGAGAACCAGATCACGGTCATCGACATGTACCACCAGTACGTTCCCTTCCTGAGTGAGCTTCAGTACAAGCTCCACCACGGAGGGAGCCTCTTCTACAGCTGGGACGGGGCCGGCGGGTCCAACTTCTGGAACCTGATCTCCTATTACGGAGCAAGTCCCCTGAACCTCCTTCTCTTCCTCTTTCCCGAAAAGCTGATCGTGGAAGGAGTGACCGTGATCCTGCTTCTGAAGATCGGTTTCGCGGGCTGCTTCATGTACATCTTCCTTACGGAGACCTGCGGCAAGGACGCCCTGGTCTGGCTGCGCAATTACAGCGCCGGCGCATGGATCCGGGTGGCCATGGCGAGCCTGTACGCCCTCTGCGCCTATACCTGCGCCTATTTCTGGTGCATCATGTGGATCGATGTCATGGCCCTGCTTCCCCTGATCATCCTGGGACTTCACCGGCTGGTCGACGGAGGAAAGGGCATACTCTACGCTGTCAGCCTGGGACTGGCCTGCTTTTGCAACTACTACATCAGCCTCATGGTCTGCATCTTCGTCGTTCTCTACTATCTGATGTTTTACTTCAGCCGGAAGAGGGAGGGAGGCCCGGCAGCCTTTGTGATCACAACGGTCAAAACCGGGATCTATTCGGTCATCGGAGCCGGCCTGGCAGCCCCCATGCTGATCCCGACCTACATCAGCATGAAGAACACCTATTACACCCCCTCGGAGCTGCCGGAGGAGTGGTCCTTCTACCACTCGCCCATGGAAGTGGTGAACCAGCTTTTGCCCCTGGCCCATCTCAGCTACAGGGAGGGGCTGCCCAATATCTGCGCAGGGCTCCTGGTCTGCATGATGCTGGTCTGTTATTTCGTCAGCCGCACCATCCCTCTGCGGACCAAAGTCTGCCACGGCCTTTTGCTGGCGGTCCTCTTCTTCTGCCTGAACGTCAACGGACTGGACTTCATGTGGCACGGCTTCCATTATCCCAACGAGCTGCCCTTCCGCTGGTCCTTCGCCGTCTGTTTCCTGCTGATCGCCATGGCATGCCGGGCTCTGACCTGCCTGCCCCAGATCCGGGTGAACACCCTTTGGGCCATCCTGGCGGGAGGTCTGGGCTACTATCTGATCGCGACCCGGATCCTGCAGGAGTCGGAGGCTCTGGACGAACCGGATCAGTTCTTTTATATCGGCATCGGCCTGCTGGGCCTCTACACCGCCATTCTCATGGTCTGCCGCAAAGGCTGGATCGGCAGCCGGGCCGCGGCCCTGCTTCTGGTTCTGGCTGTCAGCGCGGAGCTCTTCTGTTCGGTGAGCCTGTCCTTTGATAAGGTGGGCAACGTGGAACGGGAGCCCTACCTTGAGGGGCAGAAGGAGATCGGCCAGCTGAGCGAAGAGGTAGCGGATGACTTCGGCCGGACAGAACTTTATGAATGGTCGATCATGAATACCCCGGCCCTCTATCATTACAGAGGCCTGTCCCAGTTCTCTTCCTCCCTCAATTCCCACGCCACGGAACTGATGGAAAAGATCGGACTGGAAGGGGAACCGGGCAAGAACCGCTACAATTACGTCTTCTCCGACCCGGTCACCAACGCCATGCTGAACCTGAAATACATGATCGGCGGGGAGAAAGTCCTGGAGGATCCGGGATTCAGAGAGAAGTCCAGCGCGGGAGACTATACTCTTTATGAAAACCTGCAGCCCCTGTCCGTGGGATACATGCTTCCTGAGTCCATCAGGACCTGGGATCTGATCAGCTCCAACCCCTATCAGGTCCTGGATGATTACGTCCGGGCGGCCACCGATGATCAGGTGAAGGGAGTCTTCCGGGAGCTTGAGGCCAGCGGGACCGAAGGATTCGACGCTTCCATATCGGATGAGGGAGGCGGGATCTACAACGCCTGGTCCGAAGACTCCATGGAGGGAGTGGTCCAGCTCAAGTACACCGCCGATGAAGAGGGCAGTTATTACGTATACGTCGAGGCGGATCAGGCGGAG
>CAMOZS010000164.1 GCA_946631075.1 uncultured Bacillota bacterium
GCGGTTTACTTTGCCGGATCTGAGACAACGTGTGCAAACCTTGGCTCTTCTGACCACTCCGCCGTCTTCGATTCTGACGGTCTGGATATTTGCGTTCCACTTTCTTCTCGTGTGTCTGTTCGAGTGGGATACGTTGTTTCCGGAAACCTGTCCCTTTCCGCAAATCTCGCACTTTCTTGACATCTGCCGCACCTCCTTACATATGATTAGCTCTTGGCTTCATTTCATTTCAGATTTGTTCCGCACATTCAAACACGTCCGAATGCGCTCGAACAAATGACATTATAGCATAGGCGGCGGACCGGCACAAGGATTTTTTAGCCAGGTCCGCGACCTTTTTTTCTTTTCTCTGTTACCGGGCCGGGCTCAGAAATCTTCCATCGGCAAGGGCCCGCAGGACAGCTCCGGTAAAGAGCATGGCGTTCAGATCATCCTTCTGGACAGCCCGCAGGACAAGGGTGTCGTTGTTGGCGATGAAAAAGAAATCGGAGTCGCTTCCTCCCGGGCCATTTTTGATGGGAAGGGAAGAAAGCCAGTCCTCAAATTCCGGATAGGCCTGGATGAGTCTTCCCCTGAGCTCCTCATTCCTCTTTTTAAGCTCTTCGGGTCCGCACCCGTCCTTGCTGAACAATCCTGTTTGTATGATGTTTATATTGGCATGGGTGCCCGCATTGGCTCCGGTGGTCTTCAGCTGGATCTCCACCTCACCGGCCTGGAATTTGAGCTCATCCTCAGGCAGTTCCATGTCCCGCTGGAAGCCGGCGGCGGTCATGTAGTCTCTCAGCCGTTCGACCATCTCCCTGGTATCCGCTTCAGCCCGGGCGGCCATCTCTTCCGCCTCTTCCCCTCCGCTCTGGTCTGTGACGGCTGACTTTCTGACCAGGTCGTACAGGGCGGGAAGATCTATGAACCCGGAGGGCTTACTGCCGGATGGGGTCCTCCCGAAGAACCTGACCAGGGCCTCCTGGACCATTGCTGTCTTCCGGTCGTCCTGGCAGGGCTCAAAGAATTCCTCCAGCTTTTGCATAGGCTCCAGGGGGTCTGCCCGGTCCAGAAGCTCCGTCAGCTCCCTGTAGATCCCCGGATGGAGCATCTGCATGAGCAGGATCAGGAAACGCTGCTGTTTCCTCAGAGTCCCATTCTGCCGGTCCATGTCCCGGCCTTCCCCCCTGCTCTCCTCGATGCTTTCATAGAGACGGAGCAGGTTGAGGGCCCGCTTGATGGTCCTGGGATTTCGCACCATCAGGGCCTGCGCCACCTCCGCCAGGCACTCATCCCCCTCGCCCAGCCTTCGGAAATACTCTCCGATATCGTAGCGGTTGACCGGAAGATTGAAGGGGACCTGGATGATCTTATCGAAATAGTGCTCCGCGTAGGCCGGCTCGATCTCGCCGTATTTCTGCTTCAGGCCCCGCTGGACGATGGCGTGGTCCAGGGCCAGGACAAAGACGCAGTGGCGGCAGTCCATGAGGTTCTTCATGTCCTCCAGCAGAGCCACCGCGCACTCCGGCGACAGCCGGTCAAGATCATCGACGAATACCACGACCCGTCCGGTCTGCCCTCCCTCCTGGCAGACGATCTGCTTTCCCTCGATCGTTTTTGCCCCCACCAGGACATCGATCTTCTCCTGCAGGGTCGCTCTGGCATCGGTGATGAAGGAATAGTAGGCCGAAAGAGCGTCATCTGAGAACCCGTCCTTGCCGGCCTCTTTCATCTGGCCGAACAGGTCTCCGAACTCGTCGATCACGTCCTTGGCCCCGGCTACCGCGCCAAAAAGCCTGGCGATCCTTATCCCGGCTGCCATGCCTGCCTTGACCGGGCTGGTCTTTTCGCTGAAGAGCTGCTTATAGCTGTCCTTTTCCTCCCCGTATCTGTCCAGGGTCTCGTTGAGCCGGATCAGAAGGGGCAGGATCAGGTTCTCCTCGGAGGATTTGGCGTACTGCCAGGTGTTGAACTCAACGGTGATCAGGTCCGAGCCGGCCTCCTGATCCTCTTCCAGCTGCCTCTGGATGATCTTCATGGCCGATGTCTTGCCGGTCCCCCAGCCGCCCTGGATGGCGATGGTCATGGGCGTTTCGCAGCCCCGGATGAACCGGGCCAGGCCCCTGAAATACTCATCGCATCTCAGGAAATCCACTTCCGCCGGAAGATCGGTAAAGCTGTCATGTCTCATTTCTGTTCCCATAGGACGATCTTTCCTTCCTTTCTTGTCGCGTTCATATCAATCAGTCTCTGGTTGCTGCTGCCCCGAAACTGCAGGGTCAGATCCTTCTTGGCCTTGACGAAGGGACCGTCGATCAGAAGATCGGTCAGGTCCAGAAGGTCCGCCAGGGCCGGTTCCTCCTTGGCCCGCTGCAAAAGCTGTTCGTAAGTATAGCCGCTGAACATGGTGATATCCAGTCCCCGGTCCTTGACAGCCTTTGCCAGGGTCAGAAATCCTTCCGCCTGGCAGGTGGGTTCTCCTCCGGAGAAGGTCACCCCCTTCAGAATGGGATCCTCATCGATGGCCGCCAGGATCTTCTCTATGCTGACTTCGGTTCCGCCGCCAAAATCATGGGTCTCCGGATTGTGGCAATCCGGACAGTCGTGAGGACAGCCCTGGCAAAAGACTGCGAATCTTATGCCGGGGCCGTCGACGATGCTTTCTCTCATGATGCCGGCGATCCTGAGTGTATCTGCCGTACTCATGCTGCTCCTTTCCTTCTGTCTTCTCTTATTTCACGGTGATCGTCAGGGTCTTACATGCACCGTTCTGGGCGTAGACGTAGATCTTGCACTTGCCCTTCGTCTTCGCCTTGATCACTCCCTTGGCCGATACGGTGGCGATAGAAGTGTTGGACGATGCGAACCGCATGGCCGCGCACTTCTTCACCTTGCTCTTTCTGGCCTTTTTGATGCCGGTCTTGAGCTTGAGGGACTTGCCCTTCTTCAGGACGGTCCTGCTCAGGGCCTTGTATTTTTTGATCTTCTTACCCTTGGCGTTGACCTTGGCCTTGACGATGGCCGCCTTGGGGTTGGCCAGCTTCTTGCTGCCCTTGGTCGAGGCGAAGATCAGCTTGGATGCACTGACCACTTCGTCGTTCTGATCCAGGGCGACCACGATGAATTTGTGGTAGGTCCTGGCCTTCAGGGTCTTCTTGATCTTCTTGGCCGTATAGCTGGATCCGGTCACTTCAACCAGTTTTGTCATCTTGTTCCTGGCCCCACGGGCATTTCCGTAGACGACATATCTGGCTGCGCCCGCCGGCTTCTTCCAGGTCAGCTTGATGCTGTGCTTGCCCTGTTTGGTCGATTTGAGCAGCAGAGGCGCGATCTGGGATCCTGCCGGATCCTTGTCGGACTTCATGCCTGTGATGGCAGCGTCAGCTCCTGCCGCGCTGGCTCCCGGTCCCAGATTGGTTCCATCGGTGCCCTTCTTATAGTCGATCCGGAAGCTGATGACCTGATCATCGGTCGTACCCTCGACCGATCCATCTTCTTTTTCGACCTTCCACTGGAAGTTCTCCGGATCAGTCAGTTTCGCTCTGACCTGATAACTACCCGCTTCGGCGGCAACGGCATTGCCGTTTTCATCGATGGTGACGCCCTTGCTGATCGGCTCCAGTGTATAGTAACCGCTGGCGGCAACACCGATTTGCTCCTGGCCGTTATGGATCAGCTGCCTTGCCTCGGGGATGGGGACTTTGTTGGTGAAGGTGTAGAGGTAGACGGCCTCCGCACTGTTTCGCATCCCATCCTTCACTGTGATCGCCCGGATCGTGAAATTGCCGTCATCATCGGCAGCGTCTTTCTTCACCTGGATCGGCTGTCCGTCATACACTGTGCTGTCTGCGGTCGCTTCGCTTCCGTCGGTCGTGAAGTGGATCACGCCTCCTTCCGTTTTTGTGCTCAGGGTCACGGACTGATCTGCCAGCAG
>CAMOZS010000165.1 GCA_946631075.1 uncultured Bacillota bacterium
CTGATAAGAAGAAACTGCTGCGCCTCTGGCCTTTAGGGCTTGTGATATCCGTAGCATATTTTGTGGTCTCCTGGTTCCTTCCGAAGGGCTTTCTGTCAGAGATGCACCTTTATTGGTTTATGACGACGTATGATGCTCTGTTCTGTTTGCTTTGCATATACGGGGTCATCGGAGCATGCTATGTATTATCAAAGCACCTGCCGGAAGGCGCGATCAGATTCTTCTCAAAGTCGAGCAGCAATCTGAATACTATTTATGTTATTCAATGGTTTATCATTCCGATCACATATGTCCTCATTGTTTATTTCAATCGGGATATTGTGTTTGGCGATGCTTCGCTTGTTATTATTGCGCTCCTTGAAATGGCAGCGTCAGTAATACTTGCGTCGGGATATAAAGAGCTGATGAAATAAGCAAGGAGAAGAGACAATGAAATTCATACATGAACCAAACCGGATCTACGGGGTAGACGAGAAGGGCAATGTGCTTGCGGAGATCACCTTTCCGAGGACGGCGCCCGGAGTATATACGATCGATCACACGATCGTGGATGGCAGCCTGCAGGGCCAGGGCATAGCAGGGAAACTGGTGCAGGCGGCGGTGGAGGATATCCGGAGCCAGGGCGGAGAGGTCCGGGCGACCTGTTCCTACGCTGTCAAATGGCTGCAGAAGCACGAGGGGACGAAGGCATGAAAATCCTGGACGAACTGGAACGGTTCCAGCAGGCAGCCCTCAGGGACAAGGCTCTCCGCGATCAGATCCTCAGGACCAGATCAGATGAGGAGCCCTTGACCGCCTTCTGCCGTCTGGCCTGCCGGAAGGGATATGAGATCAATGCCATGGATCTTGTCTACGCCGGCGAAGAAGCTTATGCCAGCATGAGAAGGGCAACCAACGGCGGGGGAGAGAACTCGCCGATGCTGGAGCACGAAGACGATTATTACAGCCTGTTCATGGCCGCGATGGAGGCGGCAGAGAAACATGAAACGATGCCCTAAATGTGATTCCGAAAACACAGTCCGTGTTGTTACATCCGCGATGATCCTGGCAGTTCCCGAGCTTCGGGCAGAAGTGAACGACTAAAACGATGAATATCAATGACCTGTACATCCGGACAATCGAAGATCTGAAGCAGGCGGTAGAGGAACTGGGCTTTCTGCCTTATTTCTCGAATTCCATCCCGGGCTTTTCTATAGAGGAGCACGTGGATCCCGCGGTCTGGTTCGGCGATGGGCCCGGCACCTGGGAATGGAAGGGGCCGGTGATCAATGATCTGAACTGCGCCTACGGCAAGTTCTTCGAGAACAAGGCGGTGTATATCAGCAAAGGCTGGTTCGCCGATTTCGCCAATTACCGGCGGGACGGATACGACTTTGACGCCAGGTACGAAGACGGTCTTGCTTCTTTCAAAGACAAGAGCCTGTATGAGCTGGTGGATGGAAACGGACCGGTCCTGTCAAAGAGGCTGAAGGCTCTGGGAGGATACCGGAAGGGCGGAAACAAGGGCTTCGACACCATCATGACCCGTCTGCAAAGGCTGGGCTATGTCATCATCAGTGACTTCGTGTATATGGTCGATAAGAATGGGAACGAATACGGCTGGGGCGTGGCTGAGTACTCCACGCCGGAGCTCTTCCTGGGAGAGGAATTCACGGAGCACGTCTATGAGCGGGAACCGGAAGAATCCTATGAACGGATACTCCAGCATTTGCGCGGGATCCTTCCCCGGACGGAAGAGCGGGCCATCCGAAAGCTATTGAAATAAGACAGGGGAGATTGCCTGAAGATGACGAACAGGATCTATGAAATATATGGCAGTGATGCCCATGAAATGACCAGGGCTCTCATGGAAGCGGCGAACATCCGGGACCATATCCCGGGCAAGGCCAGGATCGCCCTCAAGCCGAATCTGATCCTTGCGGCTGATCCGGATAATGGGGCCACGACACATGCGGGCCTTCTGTCCGGATGCATAGAATATCTGCAGGAAGCGGGTTTTCGGGATATTTCTGTGATCGAGAGCTCCTGGTACGGAGAGAGGACGGAAAGGTCACTGAAGGCATGCGGATATGAGAAGGTGCTGAAGAAATATGGCGTGCCTTTTTTTGATCTGAAGAAAGATGAGACCAGAAGGATCGACACGCCCTTCAGGCCCATGGACATCTGCTCCCGGGCGCTCGACGCGGACTTCCTGATCGATCTGCCTGTCCTGAAGGGGCACTGCCAGACCGCCATGACCTGCGCCTTGAAAAATCTAAAGGGATGCATTCCCGATCACGAGAAAAGGCAGTTCCATTCGGATGGATTGATCGAGCCGATCGCCGCTCTTGCCGCGGTTTTGAAACCGGATCTTATCATCGTGGACAGTATCTGCGGAGACCTGTATTTCGAAGAGGGAGGGAACCCGGTCCATACCAACAGGATGTTCCTTGGGACAGATCCTGTGCAGGTCGATGTCTACGGCTGCCAGCTCATGGGGCTCGATAAGGAGGATGTTCCCTACATCCGGCTTGCGGAAGAATGGGGCGCGGGCAGATCCGAGCTGGGGGACAGGGACATCGTCAGACTCAATGAGCCAGCCTTTGCCCGGGAATATCCCGGCGCCTCCGGCCTGGTAAAGAAACTCACCAGGAATGTCCACGCGGACAGCGCCTGTTCGCCCTGCTACGCCTCCCTGGCCAGGGCCTTGTATATGGCTCAGAGAGATGGCCTGCAGATCAGGGACAGAATCTCGATCGGACAGGGGTATCAGGGAAAGACGGTGAAAGGCCTGGGGGTCGGCAAATGCTGCCGGGGTGCGGACAAGTGCGTCATGGGCTGTCCGCCGACAGCCAGTGACATCTTCGAGATGCTCAGATAAAAGACAGGGGACGGTTCTCTGTCTTATTACAGCGGGAACGCCACGGCGTCGGAATAGAGTTTTTTCAGGATGGACAGGAAGCGGTTTAAGCTTTCCCGTCCATCTGTTTTATGTGTGAGGAGCTGGCAGCGGAAGCTCTCTTCGCAGTCAAAGGGGATCCAGGCGAACTGGCCGCTGTGGTCATTCAGAAATCCCGGTGCAAGGCAGACGCCCCGGCCGGCGGCCACGTTGGTCAGGGTGGTGTCGTGATCGGCGCTGTTGAAGTAGCTGATCCTGCCGCTGGCGATCAGCCTTTGCTGGACAGACCGAAGGGCCGGGGGAGAGCCGCCGCCCACCATCAGGGTGCGGCCGTAGAGGTCGCTCTCCGTGACCAGGTTTTTCGCGGCGAGAGGGTCTTCGCGTTCCGCAATGAGGTAGATGTGACTGTCGAACAGGTCGTGGACTGTCACACCGGAGAGGTGGCGGGTCTGGTCCTTCAGGGCGAAGAGGACGTCCGCGTCTCCCCGCAGGAAACTTTCCATGCCGCCCTCATACTGAAACATGGGCGTGATCTGCACCTCCGGGTCGGATTCCTGAAACAGGCGCATGGCCTCCGGGAGAAAGTACAGGGTCTGCCGGACCATCAGGCTGATGCTGATATTGTCCGTGAACCTGGCGCTGAAGTTCTGCCCCTGCTCGATGGCCCGTTTCAATTCTTCCCGCATACCCGCAAGATAAGTGACGAACTGGGAGCCGGCCGGCGTGAGCTCGGCTCCTTTCCCATTGCGGTAAAAAATCTGAAATCCGACTTCCTCCTCCAGCAGGCGGATCTGGTAGGAGAAGGTGGGCTGGCTGACGAAGAGGTTCTCCGCAGCCCGGCTGAAATTCAGCGTTCTGGATAATTCTATGCAGTAGTCGATCTGTTTAGTGTTCATTTCTGCTCCCTCATGATATTTAATTATTAAATCAATTATACAATACTTCGATTGGACTTCGCAATAATTCAGTGGGATAATAAGGCCAGAAAACAGAAACACAAGGGAAAACCTAAGGAGGATAAATACCATGGCTAAGAC
>CAMOZS010000166.1 GCA_946631075.1 uncultured Bacillota bacterium
TTTTGTCTTCACATAGAAGGCCCGCGATCTGTTTCCCGTTTTTCCAGTCAAATACATCACCCAGAGCATTCAGCACCACGATCGCGCCGATCTTCAGCTCTCCGGCCTGAACCGCGAAGCTTCCGATTCCGGTCTTCATGCAGGTCTCCATACCGCCGAGCTTACCGACGGTCGCCCCGCATCCGGCGCCGAAGTTGCCGTCTCTGTAGTTGGGCTCCTCAAGGGCCAGCCTTGCCGCTTCCCGTCCCATGGCTCTGTCCGGCCGGGTCCTGGGGTCGGCCACCGTCAGATCGAAGAGGTCGGACTGGGCGACCAGGGGCACCTTCGTGATGGCCACGTCGAAGCCTATCCCCTTTTCCTCCAGGTATTCCATGACTCCGTCCGCTGCCCCCAGCCCGAAAGCGCTCCCGCCGGAAAGGACGACCGCGTGGATCTGCTGGGCTGCCGCCAGCGGGTTCAGAAGCTGGCTGTCCCTGGATGCCGGACCTCCGCCCCGCACGTCCAGTCCCGCTCCCATGCCGTCCTCGGCGATGATCACGGTACAGCCGGTGCCGGCCTGGGCGTTTTCTGTCTGCCCGATTCGGACGGCCGCGACCTCTGTGATTGGAATCTCTCTCATTATATCACTCCCCTTTGCCTGCGTTCTCCTATTCGACGGACAGGACTTTGTAATCCTTGTCTTCGACGGCTTTGGTCAGCACTTCATCGGAAACCTCCGCGGCCAGCTCTACGATGGCAGTGTCCGCCTCGTGGCTTACGGTCGCCTCTGTTACTCCGTCCAGCGCCTCCAGGGCTTTCTTGACTGTCGCTTCACAGTGGGGGCACATCATACCTTCGATGTTCATTGTCTTCTTCATGGTTTGGTTCTCCTTTTCTTTGATGTCGTTTTTATCTTCGGCCGCCTCCTCGGGAGCTTTCCTGCGGAGGGGCTTATCAGCCTTTGGATCGTGGATATCTGCCAGGTTCAGCCGCAGGGCGTTCATGCATACGCAAAAGCTGGACAGACTCATGGCCGCGGCGCCGAGCATGGGGTTCATGGACCATCCGCCCATGAGATGGGCATAGGCTCCGGCAGCCAGCGGGATCAGCAAAACGTTGTATATGAATGCCCAGAACAGGTTCTCGTGGATGTTGCGCAGGGTCTTCCTGCTGAGCCGGATGGCGGCTGCCACATCGGTGAGGCGGCTGTTCATCAGGACGATATCGGCCGCGTCGATGGCCACGTCGGTGCCCGCTCCGATGGCGATGCCGGTATCGGCCCGGGTCAGGGCGGGAGCATCGTTGATCCCGTCGCCTACCATCGCGGTCTGACCCCGGCGGCCCAGCCTTTGGATGACGGCGTCCTTTCCGGAGGGGAGCACGCCGGCGATCACTTCGTCAACTCCGGCCTGTGCTCCGATGGCTTCGGCTGTCCTCTCGTTGTCGCCGGTCAACATGACCACCCGGATGCCCATCTTCTTCAGCTGGCGGATGGCTTCCGGGCTATCTCCCTTGATGGTATCCGCAACAGCGATGATGCCGAGGGGTTTTCCGTCAAGAGCGAAGGCCATGGGGGTCTTGCCTTCCCCGGCCAGGGAGGCTGCCATTTCCGTAAGGAGCTTTCCGGCCTGCCCGGAAGCGGCCCCTGCCTGGCTGGAAGCAGCTTCGTCCTTCTCGGATCTGGCCGCGGCCCCTTCCAGTTCTTTCTGCAGGAAATCCAGATTGCCGCCGGCCAGCCTTTGCCCGTGCAACGTCGCCTCAAGGCCCTTGCCCGGAAGGACGCGGAAATTGTCGACGGGGAGAGTCTCATTTTCTTCGGTCTCTGCTGCGGCCTGCTCTTCAGCCCGGCGGACGATAGCCCTCGCCAGAGGATGCTCGCTGCGGGATTCCAGAGCCGCCGCGCAGGACAGCAGCTGCTTTTCCGTGATGCCCGCCGCCGGGATCAGATCCGTGACCTCCGGCTCTCCTTTGGTGATCGTCCCGGTCTTATCCAGGGCTATGATCTGGGTCCGGCCGGCCGATTCCAGCGAAGCCGCTGTCTTGAACAGGATCCCGTTTCTGGCGCCGACACCGTTACCGACCATGATGGCTACTGGCGTAGCGAGGCCCAAGGCGCAGGGGCAGCTGATGACCAGGACGGAGATGCCCCTTGCCAGGGCGTATCCCGTATCCGCTCCTGCCAGAAGCCAGATCAGGATCACACAGGCGGCTATGCCGATCACCGCGGGCACGAAGATGCCGGATACTTTATCGGCGATCTTGGCGATGGGCGCCTTGGTCGCGGCCGCGTCACTGACCATGCGGATGATCTGGGCCAGGGTGGTATCCTCGCCGACTCTGGTGGCTCTGGCCCTGATATATCCGGAGATATTGACCGTCGCCGCTGACACCGGATCGCCCGGTTGTTTGTCTACCGGTACGCTTTCCCCGGTAAGGGCGGCTTCGTTGACTGCGGTGATCCCTTCGATGATCTCGCCATCGACCGGGATGCTGTCTCCCGGGCGGACGATGAAAACATCTCCCGCGCCCAGCTCCTCTATGGGGATCTCTTTTTCTTTCCCGTCAGGTCCTTCGATCACGGCGATCTGAGGCGCCATTTTCAGGAGCCCTTTGAGGGCATCGGTGGTCCGGCCTTTTGACATGGCCTCCAGCATCTTGCCGATGGTGATCAGAGTGACGATCATAGCCGCCGATTCGAAATAGAAATTGTGCATGTCCGCCATCACGGCATCGGTCTGTCCTGCCAGTTGGTCCGCGGTCATCTTGAAGAGAATGATCACGCTCCAGACGAAGGAGGTCATCGAGCCCATGGCTACCAGGGTGTCCATATTGGGCGAAAGGTGGAGAAGGCTTTTGAACCCGCTGCTGAAAAAGCGTCCGTTGATCATCATGATCACGGCGGCCAGGATCATCTGGGCCAGGCCCATGGCGATCTGGTTGCCTTCGAAGAACTGGGGCAGGGGCCAACCGAACATCATGTGTCCCATGGACCCGTACATCAGTACGATCAATATGGCAACGGAGGCGATCAGACGGCGGCGCAGTCTTGGGGCCTCCTTGTCCTCCAGGGCCTCCTCCTGCTCCCGCATGCGGATCCTTGCCGCGGCGGCATCTGAACCTGCGCCCGCTCCCCCGCCGGCCTGTCCAGCCTTTGCGTCTCCGCCTGCCCTGCTGACTCCATATCCGGCATTCTCGACTGCCCGGATGATCTCGGCTGCGTCTGCCGTGCCCTCCACACCCATGGAGTTGGTCAAAAGGCTGACCGCGACTGAATCCACCCCCGGCACCTTGCCGACGGCTTTCTCGACCCGGGCCTGGCAGGCCGCGCAGCTCATTCCTGATACGTTATATTTCTGTAAACTCATATGCTGTCTCTTCGATCTCACTTCATCAGTTTCTTCAGTACTTCGACCAGTTCATCGATGGTCTCGTCATTTCCCTGGCGGATGTCGTTTGCCACACAGGTCCGGACGTGGCTGGCCAGCAGTTCCTTGTTGAAACTGTTGAGGGCGCTGGTCACGGAGGATACCTGGATCAGAATGTCCGGGCAATAGGCGTCCTTCTCCAGCATCCCTTCGATGCCGCGGATCTGCCCTTCGATCCTCTTCAGCCGGTTCATCAGACTGCGGAATTCTTTATCTGTCCGCTCCTTGGTCCTGGTATCTCTGTGAGCGCAGGTCGCGCAGGCGCTGATCTGCGGGGATCCTTCGGAGACCGCTTCCTGTATCGTCTTCTCGTTTCGTTCTGTCATGGTTTTGTTCCCTTTCTTCTGGTTGAATAGTATACCCCCGTAGGGTATTTGTCAAGAACACACAGTCTGGCCGGGTGAATATATTA
>CAMOZS010000167.1 GCA_946631075.1 uncultured Bacillota bacterium
GCGTCGCAGGCTGATGCGGCTGAACCCAAGGCCCCGGCGCAGATAGCAGCCGCGGCGCCGGACTACTGCATGAAGCTGGCGGCCCTCTTCCATGACATCGGAAAGCCGCAGACCTACTCCGTGGATGAAAAGGGCATCGGCCATTTTTACGGGCATCCTCAGGCTGGAACTAAGATCGTCCGGCAGATCATGCAGAACATGAAGGCGGACCGTTTTACTTCTGAGCGGCTGGATACCCTGATCCGCTATCACGACCTGGTCTTTCAGGAAGATGACCGGCTGCTCAAACGGTGGATGAACCGCTACAGTCCCCAGATCCTTCTGGAGATCCTGGAGATCAAGAGGGCGGACAATATCGCTACCGGCAACGCGACCCGGGAACTGCTGGACAAATTTGACCGCATAAAAAAACAGATCCTCAGGCTGATCCAGGACAAGGTCTGTTTCAGCATCAGGGATCTGGAGATAAACGGGAAAGATCTGATCGAGGCCGGCCTTCCGGAGGGACCGGAGGTCGGACGGATACTGACCGCTCTGCTGGAGGAGGTCATCGACGGGACCTGCCCCAACGAGAGGGAGGCCCTTCTCGCGCGGGCCGGCGAAGTGTAGACTCAGGCCGGCGGTCTGCAGGCCCGAGCCGGAACAGCGCAGGCACCGGCCGAAGATCCGCAGGCGCCTACAGCCCGATCTTGACCAGCTCCACGAACTGCTTGGCGGTACGGGGGCTTCGCCCGTTTCTGCGGATAGCGTGGGCCTCAGCCCTGCGGACCAGTTCCTCATCGGGCACATCGAGCCCGTATTCCGCAGCCAGAGAACGGACGATATCAAGGTATTCGTCTTTGGACGGTTTGCTGAAGGTGATGGTCAGCCCGAACCGGGCAGCCAGACTCATGGTCTCCTGCATGGTATCGTTGACGTGAAGTTCGTCGCCTGTCCGGTCGCCGAAGCTTTCCTTGACCAGGTGGCGCCGGTTGCTGGTCGCGTAGATGACCGAGTTGCCGCCGCAGCCGGACACGCTTCCCTCCAGGGTCGCTTTAAGGGCGGAGAAATTGTCATCGTTGCCCGAGAAAGACAGATCGTCAATAAACAATATAAACTTAAGAGGGTTGGACGAAAGCTCTTCCAGAACATCCGGGATCTGGTAGAGCTGATTCTTTTTGATCTCGATGATCCGCAGGCCCCGGTCCGCGTACTCCGCGGCCACAGCCTTGATGGTAGAGCTCTTGCCCGTGCCGGCATCCCCGTAAAGGAGCATGTTGCTGGCCCCGGCCCCTTCCAGCAGAGCCTCGGTGTTCCGCAGGATCAGAGCCCTTTCTCTTTCGTATCCGAACAGCTGATCCAAAGGCTGGACGTCCGGGTGGGCGACCGGCGTGATCTTGCCGCCTGAGATCCGGAAAAAGCGGTAATCCGCATAGATCCCGTATCCGGTCACGGGGATCTGCTCCAGCTTGGTCATGAAGTCGCTGATTAGATAGAGCTTGCAGTTGGTCCAGACAGGGAGAAAACCGTCATAGCCGATGGCGCTTCTCACATCCGAACAGGAAAGGCCGGCCAGATCCTGCAGGTGATTCAGTTCCCGTCGGGCAGCGTCCTGGATCTCATCCGACAGGAGCTTTCCGGAGGCCATGGCCTGCACATAGAAATTATCGTCGGACAGGACCAGTTCGCGGATGTATTCGCCGAGATCGGACCCGTGAGGATAGAGGGCGGCCAGCATGTCGCTGTAGAGGCGGACCGCCTCCCCGGATCCGAGGAGGGGGGCGCCGGCCGCTCCGGCTTCTGCGCCGTCGGCCCCGCCAGCCTTTGCATCGGTCTCCCCAGTCTTTGCGCCATCGGCCAGGGCCGCCAGGAGAGCCCGGAGCCGGGAGATGACCGGATCCTGCTTCAGGGCGCTGAAGACCGTCAGCGAATCGATGCTGAGCTGATATTCCAGAAATGTTTTTTCCATAGTAATACCTCGTTTGTTTGGGTTTGAACAGGTCAAGTATACTCGCCTTTGGGAAACTTGACAAGCTTGTGAACGGCCACCGTCCCTGTTATAATAGATTCGCGGAATAGCTTTAAAAACAGGAAAAGGGAAAGGCAATGAACGGAAGGAACACCAATCTCTACTATAACGAAAAGAAACTGAAGCAGATCAGGAACAAGCGGACCCAGAAGACCAAGCGGATCTGGGGATGGATCCTGACGATCCTGGGCGGAATGGAATTGATCAGCGCAATTGCGGCGCTGGAGCTTTCGGCTATGGCCGGACCGCTGATTTTCCTGATCCCGGGGCTCATCCTCCTGCTGCTGGCCAAAAAGCAGACCAGCAAATGGGACCGGTATGAAGCCATCATCGACAACCGGGGGAACACGCCCATCTCCCTGATCGCCCGCAAGATGGGCCTGTCGGAGAAGGAAGTCTACGCCGATCTGCAGACCATGATCCACAGCGATTTTTTCATCGGGCCAAACTGCAATATCGAGGCTTATGTCGACGCCGAACATGACATGCTGGTCATGTCCTCGGGAGGCCAGCCTTTGCGCCCGATCCCCGATATCCCCAAGGAAGAGCCGGCCCCTCAGGCGGAGCCGGTCCAGGAAGAGGAAGAAGTTCCGGAAGCCCAGTACCAGCAGGAGGCTCAGCCGGAAGAGGAACTGTCCGATCTTGAGATGATCCGTCAGGCCATCCGGGAAACGAATGACGAAACGGTCCGGGGTTACCTCTACGGCCTGGAAGGGTCGGTCCGGCGGATCGATGAGAGGCTGCAGAACCAGCCGGAGCTGGCCGAGAAGATGGCCATCAAGCGGCTTTACAAATACTATCTGCCCCAGATCCTGGAGCTGATCCGCAAATACCAGGCGCCGGATACGCCGGCAGATATCAAGAAGCAGATCCGGGACGCCCTCGGGACCAGCGCCAACGCTCTGTCCAATATCGAGGCGGACCTGCTGGAGAGAGATCAGATGGACGCGGAAGTGGACATCGAGGTCCTGAAGAATATGTTTGCCCAGGACGGACTGCTTGGACGGCAGGGTGAGGTGCACAATGCGACTAAATAAATACATCGCTTCAGCGGGCATCTGCAGCCGGAGGAAGGCGGACGAGCTCATCGCCGCCGGGAACGTGAAGATCAACGGCGCGGTCATGCGGGAGATGGGCTATGACGTGGAGGAAGGCGACCGGGTGGTTGTGAACGGCCGGCTCATCGAAGGCGAGGGAGAAAAAGTCTATGTGGCCGTCAACAAACCCAAGGGATACATCACATCCATGGACGATGACCGGGACCGGGCCACCGTGGCCGAGCTGGTCAGCGACATCCCGGAGAGGCTCTTTCCCGTGGGACGGCTGGATTACAATACGACGGGACTTCTGCTGATGACCAATGACGGGGACCTGGCCTACCGGCTGACCCATCCCAAGCATGAAGTTTTCAAGACCTATGTGGCCCTGGTTTCCGGGATCGTCTCCGACGCCCGGCTGGCCAGGCTCCGCAAGGGGGTCGACATCGGCGGATTCGTCACATCGCCGGCCAGGGTGAAGATCGTCCGGCAGAATCAGCGGTCCACCGTTGTAGAGATCTCCATCCGGGAGGGCAAGAACCGGCAGGTGCGAAAGATGTTCAAAGCCGTTGGCAACACCGTGCTGGAACTGGAACGGGTGGCCATCGGGGATGTCCGGCTGGGACATATGCAGCAGGGACACTACCGGAAACTGACCCGCAGAGAGATCGAATATCTGAAAGGCCTTTAGACGAAAGGGCCTTTTTGTTTTGCCGCTAAAACTGCTAAAGCCGCAAAGGCTGTGGATG
>CAMOZS010000168.1 GCA_946631075.1 uncultured Bacillota bacterium
CGGCGCCCTAAACCAGCGCCCTACATCTGGAAGAAGGAGATCTGCGCCGTCTCCGGCAGTCCTTCCAGGACTCCGTGTTCCCGCAGTTCCTCAATGGCGGACTTATTGACCCGGCCCCGGTCGGCCACGTCCTCCACCGTCTCGTAAGGTCTCTCATCATAGGCGGCGGCGAACTGCTTGGCCGCCCCCTCGCCCATGCCGTTGATGGCGACAAAGGGCAGGAGGACCTTTCCGTCATGAGCCTTGAACTTCATGGCGTCGGAGATCCCAAGCCGGGCCGGCGCGAACTCATATCCCCGGGCGCACATCTCGTAGGCCAGCTCCAGCACAGGCATATCATCCTGCTCCTTAGCTGAAGCGTCCTTGCCCTTGCGGATGATCTCGTCCATCCGCTCCTCGATCGCGTGCTGGCCCCGAAGCATGACCTTCTCGTCGAAGTTGGCCACCTTGGCCGTGAACCAGACCGAATAGAATTCCACCGGGTAGTAGACCTTGAACCAGGCGATCCGCATGGACATCATGCAGTAAGCCACCGCGTGGGCACGGGGGAACATGTACTTGATCTTTTTGCAGGAATCGATGTACCAGTCCGGAACATCGTGCTCCCGCATCTCCAGTTCCTCCTCCTCAGTCAGGCCCTTGCCCTTACGAACATGCTCCATGATGGTGAAGGCGTCCGCGTTGGGCACGCCCTTCTTGCGCAGGTAGTTCATGATGTCGTCACGGGTAGCGATGGCCTCCTTCATGGTGGCGATCCCGTTGACTACGATATCCTGAGCATTGCCCAGCCAGACATCGGTACCGTGGGACAGACCGGAGATCCGGATCAGTTCCTCGAAAGAAGTCGGCTGGATGTCGTCCAGCATCTGGCGGACGAACTTGGTTCCGAACTCGGGGATGCCGAAGGAACCATGGGCGAACCGGTATTCCGGATCCTTGATATCCAGGCCTTCCGTTCCGATGAAGATGGACATGACCCGCTCATCCTTAAGGGGCACATCCATGGGATCGATCCCGGTCATATCCTGCAGCTGGCGGATCATGGACGGCGCGTCGTGGCCGAGGATATCCAGCTTGAGCAGGTTCTTATCGATGGAGTGATAATCGAAATGGGTCGTAATGATATCGGAATTCACGTCGTTGGCCGGATGCTGGACCGGGCAGAACTCGTAGATCTCCCTGCCCCGGGGGACGATGATGACCCCGCCGGGATGCTGGCCGCTGGTTCTGCGCACGCCGGCGCAGCAGCCGGTCAGCCGGTCCAGTTCGAAACGGTTGACATTGATCCCCCGCTCCTCGAAATATTTGGCCACATATCCAAAGGCTGTCTTATCCTTGATGGTACCGATGGTCCCCGCTTTGAAGACATTCTCCGGTCCGAAGATCTCTTCTACATATTTCTGGGCCGTGCCCTGATACTCGCCCGCGAAGTTCAGGTCGATATCCGGTTCCTTGTTGGCGTTGAATCCCAGGAAGGTCTCAAAAGGAATATTGAAGCCCTCTTTATTATACGGTGTTCCGCAGACCGGGCAGACCTTGTCCGGCATATCCACGCCGCAGTCGTACTCCTGCAGGTCCCCCCACTCCAGATGCTTGCATTTGGGGCAAAGGTAATGGGGCGGCAGCGGGTTGACCTCGGTGATCCCGGACATGGTCGCCGCGAAGGATGAACCGACCGAACCACGGGAACCGACCAGGTAGCCGTCGGACAGGGACTTCTTGACCAGCATTTCCGCCGAACGGTACATGACCGCGTATCCGTTATCGATGATGGAGTTAAGCTCCTTGTCCAGCCTTTGCTGTATCTCCTCCGGCACCGGATCCCCGTACATGGCCGCGGCCCGCTCGGCGCAGGCCTCCCGCAGGGCATCCTCCGCCCCGTCGATATGGGGCGGGCACTTCTCGTCGGGCACCGGCATCATGGGCTCGATCATGTCCGCGATCAGGTTGGTGTTCTCGACGACCACCTGGAATGCCAGTTCCTCTCCCAGATAGGAGAATTCCTCCAGCATCTCGTCGGTGGTCCGGAAGTAGAGACCCTCGTCCCCTTCCACGTCTTTGAAGCCCTGGCCGGCCATGAGGATCCGGCGGTAAAGAGCTTCCTCCGCGTCAAAATAGTGGGCGTCGCAGGTGGCGACGACCGGCTTGCCGTACTTCTGGCCCAGGGCGATGATCCTCCGGTTGTGCTCCTTCAGGTCCTCCTCGTCCTTGATCTTCTTGCCGTCGATCAGGAATTTATTGTTGACCAAAGGCTGGATCTCCAGGTAGTCATAAAAATTGACCAGGAACTCCAGCTCTTCCTCGGGAGCATCGTTCAGTATAGCCTGATAGAGCTCGCCCATGACGCAGGCCGAGCCGATGATCAGACCTTCCCTGTGCTCCTCGATGACCGACCGGGGCAGCCTGGGCTTTTTATAGAAATAATCCAGATGGGAAATGGAGACCAGCTTATACAGGTTTTTCAGCCCCTCCCGGTTCCTGGCGAACAGGATCACGTGGTTTGTCGGCCGGGCCTTGAAATCGATGGACCCGTCCTCCCGGATCAGATCCCGGTCATCCAGAAGATAGCCTTCGCAGCCGTAGAGGATCTTGATGTTCTTGGCCGCGTGAGACGCGTCGGGGAAAGCCTGGACAACGCCGTGGTCAGTGACCGCCACCGCCGGATGTCCCCATTTCTCCGCCGTCTTCACCATGTGGGCCACATCGTTGAGACCGTCCATGGCGCTCATCTTGGTGTGGGCGTGCAGCTCCACCCTCTTGCGCTCGCAGGTGTCCGTCCTCTCCTTCACCTCGGTCTTTTCAATGGTGTCGGCCATGATGGTGACGCAGTTATCGAACCGGTCCCACTGGGCCATGCCCTGGATCCTGACCCCATCGCCCGGCCCCAGCATGGCGTCGATCTCATCCCATTTCTCGTTGACGACGAAGGCCTTCACGCAAAGGCTGGTCCGCTTGTCGGTAACAAAAAGACTGACCAGCTTGCTGTCGCTCTTGGTGGTCCTGCAGTCCAGATTGAAAAGCTCCCCTTCGATGGCCACGGTCCCGCTCTCGGAGGTGATCTCACTCAGCGGGAGCACGGCCTCCTTGATCGGTGCTCCCATGATCAGGTTGCCCTTGGCCGGAACGAACTTCCTCCGTCTGCGTCCCCTTCTGGGTCCGCCCCCGCCGGAGGCACCCGCGCCGGCTCCTCCCCCGAAGCTTCCGGGGAAATCTCCGTTCTGGGCTGCCGTTTCCGCGGCCTTGGCGGCCCGCTCCTCTTCCCTCTGCTTAAGCTCCGCCTCGTTCAGAGGGTTTTTCCACTGGATATTCAGATCCAGCTGCCGGATCCCGGGCAGCTTCTTCAGCAGCTTGCTCTTGAAATGCTCCACCTCTTCCGCGGTCATGATAAAATTGAGCACCATGTCCAGATGGAGCACCCGCCGGTCTTTGGAAAGGCTGGCCTCCCTGATCTCCGGTTTCACGTCCTCGGGCCGGCAGCCTTTGTATTGATCAAAATGTATGGATTCCGTAAGTGACTTCTGCATATTCCTCCGCCAGTCTGCAAATTTCTTCTGGTATATTTTCTTCCGCTACCTGCTTCAGGATCTCTCCTTTTTTGATCAGGACCCCCTTGCCTTTGCCACAGGCGACTCCAATGTCGGCCTCTCTGGCCTCTCCCGGCCCGTTGACGACGCAGCCCATGACCGCGATCTTCATGCTGGCGGCGCCGGCAGCTTCAGTTCCGGAGGCGCCGGCAGCCTCTTCTCCGGCAGATCCGGCGGCC
>CAMOZS010000169.1 GCA_946631075.1 uncultured Bacillota bacterium
CATTGACCTTGTCCAGGCATTTGCTGCGGAATTCCTTATCACCCACGCTCAGCGCTTCGTCCACGATCAGGATCTCGGGCCGGATGTTTACATTCACGGCGAATCCCAGACGGGAACGCATGCCGGAGGAATAGGTCCGCACCGGCTGGTCGATGTACTCGCCGATATCGGCGAAGTCCACGATCTCCGGTTCCAGTTCTTCGATCTCTTCGTCCTTCAGTCCGCTGAGCTGCCCTTTCAGGCGGATGTTCTCACGGCCTGTCATCTCCGGGTCAAACCCGGAGGTCAGTTCCAGCAATGCGCTGACCCGGCCGTTGACAGTGATCTCGCCGGAATTGGGATAGGAAACTCCGGTGATCATCTTCAGGATGGTGGACTTGCCGGCCCCGTTGCGGCCGAAGAATGCCACCGTCTCGCCCCGTTCCACCTGGAAGGTGACGTCGCTGACTGCCTGCATCTCCTGATAAGGGACATGCTTGGAGAAGACGCCGAAGAGCCGCTGCTTGTCGTTCTTGTACAGCTTATATCTTTTTGTAACGTGATTGAAATCGATAACGATGTCTTTCTTCATAGGTCTCTCCAGCTTTTACAGTACATCCGGAATCTCATGGATCAGCTTGCGGTAGCTCCAGACAGCCAGCAGGAATGTGAAGATGAACATTCCGATGAAAATAGCCAGCTGCAGGGGTTCCTCCCAGAACCAGGTTTTGTAGATGAAACAGTTCCGGTAACCGGTGCAGATGTAGGTGACCGGGTTGAAATACAGGATCTTCTGCATCCATTCATATTTGATGGTGTTCACATCCCAGAGGATGCCGGACATCCAGAACACCGGCTGCTTCAGGGCTTTCACCAGATTCAGGAAGTCCCGGCTCATGGCGCCCAGCATGGCGGCGAACAGGGACCAGACGATGAATCCCATGGTCATGAGCAGCATGTAAAAGGGAAGCTGGATCCAGTAAATGGTCGGATAATGACCTGTTACGATGAAGATCGCGATCACGATGATCAGCAGTCCGATGTGGATCACCAACGTCGACAGATTGACGAAGGTAGGAATGGTGGAGACCGGGAACTTCATCTTGGTCACCAGAAAGCGGTATTTTCGGATGGCATTGGCCCCGCCGGTCAGCATATCGCCCATATAGAACCAGGCGATGAAGCCGGGGATCATCCAGAGAATGAAGGGAAAACCTTCCACGCTGCCGCTGAATCTGAGACCGAAGGTGAAGGCGAACCAGAAGACCGCGATGGTCATGGTGGGCTTGATCAGCGCCCAGGACCAGCCCAGGGCCGCGCCGCTGTAGGTCTTCGAGAGGTCCGATTTCGCCAGCTTCAGGATCTGTCCGCGCCACTCGATATGTTCATTGATTATTGTCCTGATGGTTGACATTCAGTGCTCCTGTATAACAAAACGATAGCACCACAGGATCCCGCTCCCCGCGGGATCCCGTGATGCCTGTGCTTCTTATTCGATGTTCAACGCAGTCTGTCCCATTAATAGACCATGATCTTGGTTCCCGTGGGAACATTGTGATAGATCCATCCTGCGTTTTCGTCTCTGTTGCGGACGCAGCCGCCGGACTTGATCTGGCCCAGATATCTGGTCCAGTCATATCCTGCCACGCTGGCGGGCTTGATGCCGTGGAGCGCGTTCAGCGTAGAGAAGCAGTTCCAGTAATCCGTGCTGTGACGGTAGCGGATCTTCTTCCACAGCTCCTTGTTGCCGTTGGGTGACGGGGTGTTCTTGTCACCGGAAGAGCAATCCCAGTGCCTGATGCACTTCCACTTGTTGCCGGACTTCTTGAATGCGTAAACATGCTGGGTGTAGGTGCTGACCCAGATGAAATAATTCTTTGATGTGGATTTGGGCCGCGCATATTTCAGCCGTTCGTGATTGATGAAGTATTCCGCTTCTTTCTTGGTGTAGTCGGAATTCTTGGATCTCAGATAATCCGCGTCTGTGGCGTAGCAACGCGCGTTGTTCATCCGGAAACGGGCATTCTTCTTGGTGAAGTAGTAGCAGCCCGCGCCATATCCATCCGTCACGATCTTATCGCCGGAATGGATGGTCAGACTCTTGTGGGATCCGTCACGAGCGTACAGTGTTGTCCCGGCCGTAACTTTGCAGGTGATCCGCAGTTTGCTGACGCATTTATGCTTGATGGTTCTGGCCTTGGATACCTGGTAGACCTGTTTGCCGATCTTGACCTGACCCGGGCCGGGCTCAGTCACACCGTCCACATATTTGGCCGCGTAGACCTTATAGGTGTACTTCTTATAGATCTTGACCGTACCCTTGTTGCAGTTTTCCCACATGGGGTGCTTCGAGATCTTGTCCCACTTTTTCTTGTAGGACTTCAGGCTGTACAGGTCTCTGGGCCAGTAGGCGCCCTGCTTCTTGGAGCCCCATTTCTGGTCGGTCCGCATAACAAGGTAAGTGTCCGCGCCTTCTACAGGATCCCATGTCAGTGTGACGGATTCAAATCCGGACATGGCCTCCAGATTCTTGATCTTGCCCAGATCCGGCAGTTCATCCACGATCCGGAATTCCTCGGTCACAGTACCTGTGAAGCCGCTGCCTTCAATGGCGGTGATGATGGCCTTGGCCATCTTGGTCTCACCTGTGGTGGGGTCTGTGGTCAGGTTCACATTGTTTTCATAGGCAACGGTATAGTGAACGCCTTCCTGTAGAGTCTCTCCATTGTAGGAAATTTTCACATCCGGTTCTTTTGCCGTATTGTCAAATACCTGATCATCGATGTCTTCGATATCGGCATCTTCCAGGCTGACGGTCTCAGGCTCTGAAATGATGAATTTGACAATTCTTTCGCCGGTATAACCACTGTCTGCAACAGCTGTGATATGGATCTCAGCCTCCCCGCCTTCGGTGGATACTTCTATATTGTTCTTATAGACCACAGTATAGTCCGTATCCTTGACCAGGGTCTTGTCGCCGTCTTTCACAGTGACTTCAGGCTCGATAGCGCTGCCGGTGTAATCCCAGTCCACCTGATAATCCACCGTGATCGTGGCATCGTTCAGGTCTTTGCCTTCCGCCGCGTCCATCGGCTCTTCCGCAGCGATCTGATCCTCCGGCGCAGGCGCAGCGATCTCATCCGCCGCGAATACTCCGACGCCGCTCATGGTCAGCAGGACTATGGCCGACAGGAGGATGCTTAAGATTCTCTTAGATTTACTCATGTTTTCTCCTCTCTCCCCTTTCGGTTTCAAATAATGTTATGTCCAGGCCGCCTGCATGCGGCCGCTTACCTACAATGCCATAACATTGTATCAAAAAAACATCCCTCAATCAATCAAAATAGCGATTTCTTCACAAAATCCGGAGCGCGGCCAGAAGGCCTATGACAGGCACCCGCCCTTTCCCCATCCCATACTTGCCAAAAAAACAGAAAACCATTACAATGTTGTGGTACGATACTGACAGTCCGGAGGGAATTCTATGCTCTATTCCGTCATCATACCCTGTTATAAATCATCTCACACCATCCGTCAGGTGGTGGAGCTTACCATGGAGGAACTGCAAAGGCTGGGGAAAACGCCATTTGAGTTCGTGCTGGTGGATGACGCGTCTCCGGACGGCGGCGAGACCCTCTGCCAGCTGCATGCGCTGGCGGATGATCACGACTGCGTGCGCATCGTGGAGCTGGCCCGCAACGCCGGTCAGCACAATGCCGTCATGGCCGGGCTGAACGAATGCCTGGGCGACATCATC
>CAMOZS010000170.1 GCA_946631075.1 uncultured Bacillota bacterium
CGATGATCTTTCTCTTGGTTTCCGGATCATCCACGCCAGCCAGCTTGTCAAGGAATCTGTCGACCGCGTCCACATAGATCAGGTTCGCGCCCAGTTCCTCCTTGAACACCTGGATGACCTGCTCCGGCTCACCCTTCCTGAGCAGTCCGTGGTTGACATGTACGCAGGTCAGCTGATCGCCGATGGCCTTGATCAGCAAAGCCGCCACGACAGAAGAGTCCACGCCGCCGGACAGGGCCAGCAGCACCTTCTTGTCTCCCACCTGTTCCTTCACTGCCGCGATCTGCTCATCGATAAAAGCCTGCGCCAGCTCCGGTGTCGTGATTCTTTCCATAGTTTCCGGTCTCTTGTTTGGGTCCATAGTTTACCTCCCAGATTTATAATAAAGAACATTTTTAACATAAATAATGCACTATTATACCACAAACTCCGCCCATCGGAGCGGAGTTGTGTCTCATTTTGCAGTTTTTTTCGCAAAGGCTGGAGCATCCCGCCTATTTCAGCAGGGCGGCCAGCCCCTCGATCTCAGCAAGGGCCGCCTCATCGGCCGCCAGATCCCTGGGCTTGTTGGCCGTATAGGACTTCTGGAAGACGGTCTCCCATCCCAGGTAATCGGCTATGCACCAGATCTGTCTGGCGATGATCTCATACTCGGGATCGTCCTGATCGGCCTCGCCGACCACGATGCTCCCTACCTTTTTCTTCAGGCCGTGGAACTTGGTCCCTCTGGCATAGAACTTATCGATGATCAGCTTCATCTGGGCCGTCATGCCCCACCAGTAGACCGGGGTGGCGAAGACGATGGCGTCCGCCGCCTCCACCGCCGCATTGATCTCCGGGGAATCATCGGCAAAGATGCACCGGCTCATGCTCCCGCAGGCATCGCAGGCCCGGCAGGGGATGATGTTCTTTCCCTCGCAGAGGATCTCCTCGACCTCCGCGTCCGGGATCTGGGCCAGACCCTTCTTCAGCGCCTCCAGCGCTGTCACTGTATTGCCCTTCCTCGGGCTTCCGTTCAGCAATAATATTTTCACTTTATTCGTCCTTTCTCCAAAAGATGCTCCGTCACATCATCGCCAGTTTTACACCAGCAGGGTCTCGGTGACCCGTTCCAGCTCCTTAATGATCTCGATGTGCTGGGGGCAGGCCTGCTCGCATGCTCCGCACTTGATACATTCATTTGCCCTTTTCTTGCCGTGACCTTCGATCAGGTATCCCATCTGGTTCTTCGCGAATTCCTTGTTGTCATACAGGAGCACATAATTCATGGCTGTGAAGGAGCCCGAGATCCCGATATTGTTCGGGCAGACCTTGGCGCAGTAATCGCAGACCGTACATGGGATGGACGGGACCTTGTCCAGCTCCTCCTGGGCACGGGCGATGACCTGCCTTTGTTCATCGGTCAGGCCCCGGAAATCCTTCATGACCGCCAGATTATCCTCCATCTGTTCCACATTGCTCATGCCGGAGAGAACGGTGATGACCCCCTCCAGGTCAGCGCAGAAGCGAAGTGCCCAGGATGCGCAGGATGCTCCCGGCTCCGCCTCGTCCAGCACTGCCTTGACGGATTCCGGCGGGTTGGCTAGATTGCCGCCCTTGACCGGCTCCATGATGATAACCGGCTTGCCGTGCTTTCTTGCCACCTCGTAGCATGCTCCCGACTGGACCGACGGGCTTTGCCAGTCGGCGTAGTTGATCTGCAGCTGGACGAACTCCATTTCCGGATGCTCCGTCAGGATCTGGTCCAGTTCTTCCGCGGTAGAGTGGAAGGAAAATCCGAGATGCTTGATCAGGCCTTCCTCTTTTTTCTGCGCGAAGTAGTTCCACAGATCGAAGTCGTCGAAGTATTTGGTCCGGGCTTCTCCCAGGTTGTGGAGCAGGTAATAATCGAAGTAACCGGCTCCGGTCAGCTTCAGGGAGAGGTCGAACTGAGCGATGGCGTCCTCCCTGGTCTTGCAGTTGATCCATGCGGCGTTCTTGGTGGCCAGCTGGAAGCTCTCCCGGGGGTAGCGGTCGACCAGGGCCTCCTTGATAGCAGCTTCACTTCCTTCATAGGCCCAGGCGGTGTCGAAATAGGTGAACCCTGCCTCCATGAACAGATCTACCATCTTCTTGGTCTGCTCGATGTCGATCTTCTTGTCTTCTGTTTGCGGCAGCCGCATCAGGCCGAAGCCCAGCTTGCCGATCTCTTCTCCAAGGTATGCCAATGTTTTTTCCTTTCCTTGTTTATGGTACAATAGGGTCATGCTGATCACGACTCTTTGCTATATTGAACATAAAAATCATTATCTGATGCTCCACCGCACCAAGAAGGCCCACGACATCAACGAGGGCAAATGGATCGGGGTGGGCGGCAAGTTCGCGGATCGGGAGAGTCCCGAGGAATGTCTGGTCCGTGAGGTTTTCGAGGAGACCGGTTATTCGCTCAAAAGCTGGCGCTTCCGGGCTTTCATTACCTTTCTCCAGGAAAACTATGAGACTGAATACATGTGCCTCTATACCGCGGATCTGCCTGATTCGGCCGGTCCAGCCTTTGCATCGGATGACCCGGCTGACTGGCCGGTTCCAGACTGCGATGAAGGGGAGCTTGCCTGGATCCGCAAAGACCGGATCGGGTCGCTCAGGCTCTGGCCCGGGGACCGGATCTTCCTCCGCCTTCTGCGGGAGCGGGAGGAATTCTTCTCCCTGAAGCTGCTCTACTCCGGCGACGACCTTCTGGAAGCGGTCCTTGACGGAGCGCCCCTGCAGACGGTCTGAGTCCGCTTCCCTTACCGGCAGGCCCTGCTATTTCAGCTGGGTCTTGACGACACGGTCCCGGCCCGGCAGGTCGCGGATGACCTCCGCCGGCGTGTAACGGCCGTCGTCTTTGAGCATTTTTCTCAGGTCCTCGCCCTGATCGCTTCCGATCTCGAACATCAGATAGCCCTCCGGCTTCAGATAGCCCGGGGCTTCTTTTATTATCCGGCGATAGTAGTCCAGCCCGTCCCGTCCGCCGTCCAGGGCCTGACGGGGCTCGTAATTCTTGATCTCGTCCTGGAGGACGGCGATCATATTGGTACGGATATAGGGCGGATTGCTGACGATCATGTCGTATTTCTTCCCTTCGACCGGAGCGAACAGGTCACCTTCCAGATACTCCGCCTTGACCCGCAGGTTCCTGGCGTTGTTTCGGGCTACGGCCAGGGCCGCGCCGCTGATGTCGGATCCGGTCACATGGATGTTGTCGCAGATCTTGGCCAGGGAGATGCCGATGGCCCCGCTGCCGCAGCAAAGGTCCAGGACTTCCCATTCCTTGCCGCCCCGAAGGCGCTCGAAAAAGGAAAGCTTGTCCCGGGATGTGGACTGGATGGTCCTGGCAGCTTCCACCACCAGGGTCTCCGTGTCCTGCCGGGGGATCAGAACGCTCTGGTCCACCTTGAACCTGTGGCCCATGAATTCCTGCACTCCGGTGATGTACTGGAGGGGGATCCGTTCCGCCCGGCGGGCGATCAGGGCAAGGTATTTGCGTTCGACTTCTTCGTCTGCCTCTTCTTCCGCTTTCATGAAGATCTGGAGCCGGTCGGTGCCGGTCAGAAAGCAATACAATTCCTCGGAATCTATTTTGGCGTCCATGCAGCCCGCCTTGGCGAGCCGGTATTCGCCTTCTTTGATCAATATTCTGGTTTTCATCTATTCCTTCTCGCGCGGTTCGTCAGCCTGCGCGTTCTCTGTTTCAGTTTCGGTTTCGGG
>CAMOZS010000171.1 GCA_946631075.1 uncultured Bacillota bacterium
CCGAAGAGGCCGCCCCAGTCCACCTTGTCGCCGGCCTTCATTCCGTAGACCGGAACGACCCGGACAGCAGTGGTCTTGTTGTTGATCACGCCGATGGCCGCCTCGTCGGCGATCATGGCGGATATGGTCTCGTCCGGCGTGTCTCCCGGGATGGCGATCATGTCCAGTCCCACGGAGCACACTGAGGTCATTGCCTCCAGTTTATCAAAGGTAAGGCAGCCGTCTTCCACTGCCGCGATCATCCGGTTGTCTTCGCTGACCGGGATGAATGCTCCCGAAAGTCCGCCGACATGGCCGGAGGCCATGATGCCGCCCTTCTTGACCGCGTCCGTCAGCATGGCCAGAGCTGCCGTGCTCCCGTGAGCGCCGCACCTCTCCAGACCCATGACTTCCAGGATCTCGGCCACGCTGTCACCGATGGCCGGTGTCGGAGCCAGGGACAGGTCCAGGATCCCGAAGGGGATGCCCAGCCGGCTGCTGACTTCTCTGCCGATCAGCTGGCCTGCTCTGGTGATCTTGAATGCGGTCTGCTTGATGGTCTCAGCCAGCTCATCTACGGTGGCCTTCTCATCCATGGCCTGCAGGGCCGTCTTCACTACCCCGGGCCCGCTGACGCCCACGTTGATGACGTTCTCCGCCTCGCCGACTCCGTGGAAGGCGCCGGCCATGAAGGGATTGTCCTCTACCGCGTTGGCGAAGGCCACGAACTTGGCGCAGCCGAAGCAGTTGTCATCTCTGGTCAGATAGGCCGTCTTCTTGATCATCGGCCCCATCTTCTTCACCGCGTCGAAATTGATGCCGGACCGGGTGGACCCCAGGTTGATGCTGGAGCACATGTTGGTCGTCTCCGCCAAAGCATAGGGGACCGCCTCGATGAAGGATTCATCGCTGACCGTACAGCCTTTGTGCACCAGGGCGGAAAAGCCGCCGATGATGTCGACGCCGACTGCCTTGGCCGCCTCGTCCAGTGCCCTGGCGTAAAGCAGCCAGTCCTCGGTGGTCCTGGCGTTGGCCAGGGCTATGGGGGTGACGGAGATCCGCTTGTTGACGATGCTGATCCCGTACTCATCTCCTACCTCGTTCGCTGTGCGGACCAGGTCGCGCGCCAGCCGGGTGATCTTGTCATAGACCCGGCGGGAGGCTTCTTTGTGGTCCCTGCCGAAACAGTCCAGCAGGGAGATCCCCATGGTCGTGGTCCGGATATCCAGATGCTCCTGTTCCAGCATGTGGATGGTTTCCATGATGTCTTTGTAGATCGCCATCGCCGCCTCCTAAATCTTATGCATAGTGTCGAAGATCTCTTCCTTCTGGATGCGGATGGAAAGTCCCTTTTCCTCACCCAGGGCCTTGAGTTCTTCGCTGACCTCTTTGAAGGTGGCTGCCTGTTCGTCGATCCTGACCAGCATGAGCATGGTAAAATATTCCTGCATGATGGTCTGGGTGACATCTTCGATATTGACGCCCAGGCGCTGGAGCACGCCGGACACGCTGTACATGATGCCGACCTGATCCTTGCCGATGACTGTGATGATCGCTTTCATTCTGCTTCTTCTCCTATTATTCTTCTCTCTGTTTCGGTCATTCCTTCTCGATCCGGCCGGAAACGATCCAGGGGGCGGGCTCTCTCTCAAAGGTATTGTCCGAGCCGAGCCTGTCGATGCCGACCCGGATGACCTCCGCGTCCTTGATCCCCTTGCCCGCGAACAGGTCCTTCAGCTGCCCCGCTTCCGCGAAGTCCAGGGTATAGACCACCAGGATGATGTTGGGGTTCAGCTTCATCAGGCAGTCGATCTCCTGGTTCAGACTGGCGGAAGCGACCAGGAAGGCGATGGCCGGGGCCGGAAGTCCCGCCAGGTGCTCCTCGTCCACGTGATCCAGGATCTTCACGTTCCGCAGGTCATAGTATTCCACGTTCTCTTCCAGAGCGCTTCTCTGTTTATTGTTATATTCGACGGCGATGACCGTTCCCTCACTGGCCCGGAAAGCCGCGTCGATGGCGATGATCTCTCCGCCGACCACGCAGATCGTGTCCTCTACGTCGATCCGCATCTTGCTGAGGATGATGTCCCGGATCTCGCTTCCCAGGGTCCTTGAGGCGGGCCGCATGGTCACGTCGCCTAGTCCGCTCTTGTTGGTGCTGACCGCGTGGGGGTTGACCATCAGCATGCCGGCCGAGGCGTTGATCCCCCGGTCGATCATGAAGCGCACGTCATCGTGCTTGATCTCGCCTGTAGGCTCGGATCCTTCGTTATACCAGACTTCGACATCGCCCAGTCCGGCGTTCCACATCCGGTAAAAGACCTCTGTATCCCCCGCCTCGACGAAAGCGAGCACGGCCTTATGGGACTCTACGGTCGGGATGATATTCATATTCTTCTTGGTGACATCCATCATCTTGATCTGCTCCAGATCGATGGGTGTATTCTCTGCAAAATACTGCAGCCACTTCAGGATGACATCGTTGGTAAAAAGCGGTTCCTTGGCCATGGCTGTTCCTCCCTTCTTTGTTTCCGATATTGCTTTTACTATATCACTTTACCGTATGAATTACAATGGTCCTGTGCAAAGGCTGGGCGGGGCCTGTGTGCAGGAGCCGGCCTGGCCTCTCTGCGAAAGCCGGCTGGGCCTCCCCAGCTTTTGCATGTAATTAATTTCTTTAATTGTAAATATATGGGTTTACACATACAGTCATATATGGTAATATATGGATACCACGGAAGGAGGTATGGATTATGACAAACTACAGGCAGATCATCCGCGGAATGCGGGACAACATGGTCCAGATCAGAGATGATTACCGGACCGAGCTCAGGGACTGCCCCCGGGGCAGCCTTTGGAAGACTGACCAGAACGGCCGCACCTGCTACTTCTGGGCCTACCGGGAGGGGGACACTTATGTGCGGCGGGGGATCTCCCGGGACTATGAGATGCAGCAGAAGCTTGCCCGCAAGGCTTATCTGACCAAGAGTCTCAAGCTTCTGGACAAGAACATCGACCAGCTGGAACGGACCCTGAACGGGCTTGAGCCCCTGGAATGCGGTGCGGTCGTTTCCCGGCTGAACCGGGCCTATCAGGATCTTCCCGGTGAATATTTTCTTTATCCTTCAGACTGATTCTGTTAAAATATTGCTGTAGGAATACTGCAGTGATATTTTAAGGAGAATTGCCATGAATTTAATGAATATGCTGACCAGCGTCCTGACCAGCGGCGCTGCCCTCGATGCCCTGTCGGCCAAGACCGGCCTCTCCAAGAAGCAGCTGAAGATGATCATCGCCATCGCGGTGCCCCTGCTTCTGAAGAAGATGACCAGCAACGCTTCCTCCCAGAACGGAGCTTCTTCCCTTCTGGGTGCTCTTACCCAGCATCAGAGCAAAAGGGAGATCCCGGAACAGCTGGAGAACGCGGATACTGAAGATGGCGCCAAGATCGTCGGCCACATCCTGGGCGATGAGCAGGACGACCTGATCAGTAAAGTCGCTCAGGAAGCCGGGGCCGATCCCAAGGATGTCAACATCGTCCTGGGCAACATTTCCCCGACCATCATGAACGGCCTGTCTGCGGCGACCCAGTCTGCTTCCGCCCAGCAGTCCTCCGGCCTTGACCTTTCCGACGGCTTTGACCTGTCCGATGTGATGGGCCTGCTTGGAGGCGCCGGCGCGGCGGGTTCAGCGGCCTCTGGTTCCGGAGCGGCCGGCGGCGGGCTTGGCGGCCTTGGTGGA
>CAMOZS010000172.1 GCA_946631075.1 uncultured Bacillota bacterium
GTCAGGGCGTCCATCATGCAGGTGATGCCGTGGGCCTTGAAGTAGTCCAGCAGGGGATCGACCATGTCATCGGTGATCTCCTGGGGCGGATACCAGCCGATCTTCTCATAGATCACCTCATCGATATCATCGAAGGGTTCCTGGACCCATCCGGTGTATTCCCCGTTTTCGTCTTTCTTGAATTCCGGCTGGATGGCGCTGGTCTCGATCCGGATCTCTCCGTTCTCGTCCTTGAGAAGGTCCAGAGCCGCCGAGTTGAACCAGCAGGCGTGATCCGTGAAGTCCTGGATCCTGGCCGGCCGGTCGGACACGATCTCATCCAGCAGCTGCCGGGTCGGTCCCGCATCGCCGAAGGTCTCGGCGAAATAGTTCTCACAGTAAAGGTAGGGGCACTCCTCCTTTGGATGGTCGGCCGCCGCCTGGCGGATATTGGCCAGCAGTTCCTCCCTGTCATGGGTCAGGGGCATCCGGACCCGCCAGTGGGTCCTGGCCACGGTGATGGGATGGGTGTGGCCGTCGATCAGTCCCGGCAGGACCACCCGGCCGCCCAGGTCCACGACTTTCGTTCCCTCATCCGCAAAGGCTGAGCAGTCCTCCTCGGAGCCGACGGCGATCAGCTTCTTGCCTTCGATGGCCACTGCCTCCGCCCAGGGGGCCTCCTTGTTTTCTGTGTAGAATCTTCCGTTTTTATAGATGGTATCCGCTTTCATAGCGCTGCTCCTTTCTTCCCGGTCCTGTCACCTTATTTCACCATATAAACGGTCATGCTCAGCTTTGAGTAATCAGTGATGGCGCATTCACAGACGCACAGCCTGCGCTCCAGCCACTGGTACTTGGGGGATCCTGTCTCAAAGGACACCCTGCCTTTGTAATAGTAACTGTCCGGATCCACGGTCTCTCCCCGGATCAGTCTTTCCTCTGTCTCCGGGTCAACATCGTAGACCGCTTCCATATGCATCAGGATATCGCATCCGTCATCGGTCCGGAGAAGGGTCGAGGATCTGATGTCATTGGCGGCGCCATGGGTATAGCAGAGCCCAAGGCCCACCGGCAGCATCTCCCCCCGCATCCGGGGGCCTTCGAAACGGCCGCCGCTGGTCGGAGAGATCAGGATGTCGCCGGACGCTGTTCCGGTGATCTCCACATCCTCCTTCTGCAGGATCTCGTAATCAAAGACTTTTTCCAGTTTCATGGGATACCGCCTCCCTTTCTGTGTTTAGAATACTCTGAATTCGGTCCGGTCACAACGATATTTATTGCTATATTTGCAAAAAGAAACACGAAAACAGCAATTTTGATGCTGTTTTCGTGTTGATATGCCCTGTATTTCCCGCTTTTCTTCTTATTCCGCCTTCTCTTCAATGAAGATCTGCCGGTAGTGGGTCCGGAGCAGGTCGTCCAGCAGGCCCCTCAGTTCCTCCGCCGGAAGGAAAAGGATCTCCTCTGGCATATCCCGGCAGTAGCGGTCGCGGAACTGGCGTGGCGTTCGCAGATACCAGCGGCAGAAGGCGCTGTAATAGTACTTGGGATCCGAGAAGCCGCAGCGGGCGGAGATCTCCATGATGGTCAGGTCGGTATCCAGGAGGAACCGTTCCGACATATTGGCCCGAAGATAGGCCAGCATTTTGCGAAATCCGATGCTGTATCTGCGGATCATTTCGGATACGTAACCTGGGCTCAGACCCAGGTGGGCGGCCAGGTCCTCCAGGGTGATCTTCTCGGAGATGTGCTCGTACATATAGTGATTCACCTCGTTGAGCCGGCTGAGGGTCAGGGGGTCGATGTCCTGGCTCTGGTAATGAAAGAAGCAGATGTTGAAGTGGTGGACGAAAAGATCGACGATCCGGTCGGTGATCCGCCGGATGACTTCCGTGTCTCCCCCGCCGGTGATCTCCTGGAGGGCGCAGATCATCAGGCCCTTGAGCTGGTCGTAATAGCGCTGGGGGTAGTTGGTCGTTCCCTCGGCCAGGCCCTCGCAGACGAAGAGCATATCCTCGATGTAGGGGTGGATGTCCCGGTAGCGGGTCAGGTCGATGAGAAAGGAGATGCAGCGGTTGTCCGGCGTCCCCTTATATAAATAGTAGGCATCTTTATCCACGGAGACGAACTCGCCGGGATGGAGGGTGAATTCTTCATAGGCGTAGGAAAAGCGGACGCTCCCCTGCAGGCAGAAGATGATCTCCAGAGTCCCGGGCGGATTTATGATGGTGGGCTTGCTCTCTACGGAGTAGGCGCTGATCGACAGAGGGGTGTCTGCGATCCGGGTGATTTCCTCAGTCATTGTTTTCTCCTTTTTCCAGCCTTTGCATGGAGCGGATGATCCGGACCAGCAGGCTGATGGACGCGGCCATCATGATCATCTCGGTGATGGGCTGGGCCCAGATGAGACCGGCGAAGCCGAAGCAGCGGTCCATGACCAGCAGCAGGGGGATGTAGAGGACCAGCTGCCTTGCCACGGTGATGGCCAGGGCGCTCATGGGTCTTCCCATGGCCTGAAGAGACATGCGGCACATGGACGTCGCTCCGACGAAAGGAAGGATGAACATCAGTGCCCGCAAAGCCTGGCTTCCGGTGGCGATGACCTGGGGCGAGGCGGTGAAGAGGCCGACCAGGACCGGCGCGAAGATCCCGCAGACCGCCATGATCACCAGCTCGGTCCCGCTGACGATGAGGACGCCGGCCTTGAGCACATCCAGCATCCGCCGGTAATTCCTGGCCCCGAAACTGTAGCCCATGATGGGCTGCACGCCGGCCGCGAAGCCCTGATAGACGTAATTGCCCAGGGACAGAAGTTTCTGGGCGATCCCCATGGCCGCCACCGTCCTCTCCCCGTAGGCGACCGCCAGGTTGTTGCAGACGATGTAGGCTGCCGAGGTCAGCAGGGTCTCCAGAGCCGCCGGGATCCCCACCCAGTAGATCTCCCTGATGACCGGGCCGCTGGGCTTCAGCTGGTCCCTCGATGGCCGCAGTACCGCCCGGCCGCTGGCGTAGATCCAAAGGCTGAGGGCCATGCCGATGCCGTTGCTCAGTATGGTGGCGATGGCCGCCCCTCTTACCTGCAGGCCCGCCGCGAAGATGAATACGGGATCAAGGCCGATGTTCAGGACCGTGCCCAGGACCATCCCCAGCATGGAATATTTCACCGACCCTTCCCCCCGAAGCAGCTGACCGAAGGTGTAGTTTCCCATGGTAAAGACGGTGCCCAGGAGGAGGATCCCCACGTACTGGCTGGTGTAAAGGCTGGTGTTCTCCCTTGCCCCCAGGCCCCGGACGATGGGATCCAGCAGGAGAAGTCCTGCGATGGTGATCAGGATCCCGGTAAGAAGGGTCAGCAGGATCCCGTTCATCATGGTGCGTTGTGCCTTATCTGTTTCGCCTGCTCCCAGGCTGCGGGCGATCAGGGTCGATGCCCCGGTGCCCACCATGTTGGACAGGGCTATGGTGACCATCATGACCGGGTAGGCCAGGTTGACCGCCGCCAGCTGATAGTCGTCCTTGAGAAGTCCGATGAAAAAGGTGTCCGTCAGATTGTAAAGGACCATGATCATCATGCCCGCGATCAGGGGCGTCCCCATTTTGACCACCGCCCGGGCCGGCTTCTCGGAGCTTAATGTATAAAGTCGTCTGTCCTCTTTGTTGGTATCTTCCCTGTCTGTCATGAATCTATTGTAACACAAAAAGACACCCTTTCGGATGTCTTTGATGGTGCGCCTGACA
>CAMOZS010000173.1 GCA_946631075.1 uncultured Bacillota bacterium
AGCGCTGGCAAAGCGAAAGGGGCAGGTGAAGAATGTCAACTGCCGCGGCTATTTCATGTTCGAGCCCATCCGCATCGTAGAGGATGACCCGGAACATGAGAGCTTCACCTACCACAGCTGGTATACGGCCGGCATCGAGAGAAAGTACTGGAACCAGGGCCTGATCGACCACATCCCCATGATCTACAGCAACCAGAGCTCTTATTATAAGCTGGGCTACTGCAAGGTGAATGTGGCTATGATCTGTGTTGCTCCCATGGACGATGAGGGATATTTTAACCTGCATTTCACGGTCGCTACCTCGAAACCAGTTCTGGATGCAGCGGACATTGTGATCGTTGAAGTCAACGAGCACCTGCCCAGGGTATGTAATATCAAAGAACGGCTGGACCAGGGGATCGACGCCAACCGCATCCACATCAGCGAAGTGGACTATATCGTGGAAGGAGATCACCACCCCATGGTGGAGATCAAGTCCCCGCCGCCAACACCGGAGGAGGTGGCCATCGCCGACTTCATCGCGCCGGAGATCCCGGACCGGGCCGTACTGCAGCTGGGCGTCGGCGGAATGCCCAACATCCTTGGTGAGCACCTGGCCAAGTCCGACATCAAGGACCTGGGATGCCACAGCGAACTGATCACCGACGCCTTCTTCAATCTCTACGAGCAGGGAAAGCTGACCAATGCTCATAAGGAGGTCTACAAAGGCAGGTCCATCTTCGGCATATGCGCGGGAAGCCAGTCCCTCTACGACTGGATCAACGAGAATCCGGAGTGCGGAGGGGATATGGTCAGCCATGTGAATGACCCCTATGTGATCGGACAGCTCAGCAATGTGATCGCCATCAACGGATGCGTCAGCGCGGACCTGTATGGGCAGGTGTGCTCGGAGAGTGTGGGTACGCGTCATATTTCGGGAACGGGAGGCCAGGTTGATTTCGTGACCGGCGCCTACAGGTCCCCGGGCGGCAAGGCGTTTCTTTGCATGAACAGTGCTTATAAAGATAAAAACGGAGTGCTCCACAGCAATATCCAGCCCAGGTTCACCCACGGCGAGATCGTGACCACGCCAAGGTCCGAGACCCATTTCATTGTCACCGACCAGGGCATCGTCAATCTGTCCGGCCGGACTGTTTGGGAAAGGGCCGAGCTGATGATCTCCATCGCCCATCCGGATTTCCGGGACGAGCTGATCGCCGAGGCGGAGAAGCAGGGGATCTGGAGACAGTCGAATAAACGTTAACGGAGAACTATATGAAGAGGGTAAGATTAGGGAATACGAATATTGAGGTTACTCCAGTGGGACTGGGAGTACTGACCATAGGATATACCCAGCTTGACCTGCCTTTGGATGAGGGGGCAGCCCTGGTTCGCTACGCCTATGATCAGGGGATCCGTCTCTTCGATACGGCCCAGTATTACGAGACCTATCCCTACATCCGGGAGGCATTCATGGACCTGGACTGCTCCAGGGACAATCCGGACCGGCCCATCATCGCCAGCAAGAGCCTGGTCCTCACCTACGAGGAGATGGAAGAGGCCATCCAGGAAGCCCTAAGGGAACTGGACCTTGACTATATCGACATCTTCAAGCTCCATGAGGTCAGGCAGGATCCGGACTGGGAGAGCCGGGCCGGAGCCTGGCAGTGCCTGGTTGACTATAAGGCCAGGGGGGTCATCGGCGCCATCGGCGTCTCGACCCATCATATCGATGTGGCAGAGCGGATGGCCTCCGTTCCTGAATGCGACATCGTCTTCCCCCTGATCAATTACGCCGGCCTCGGGATCCGCAAGGGGGCTGAGCCGGGGACGGCGGAGGAGATGGCGGAAGCGATAAGGCACTGCCTGGACGCCGGCAAGGGCGTATTCGCCATGAAGGCTTTCGGAGGGGGGAACCTGTCCGGTCACTACCGGCAGGCCCTGGACTACGTGCAAAGTCTGGGCGTCCACTCCATCATGGTAGGCATGGGTAATGAAGAGGAGATCGACCGGCTGGTGTCCTACGCCGAAGGGACCCTTCCCGGGGATTACGTCCCCGACATCAGCGGCAAGAGGATCCATATAGATCAGGGGGACTGCGAAGGCTGCGGAAACTGCATCGACCGCTGCCCCAACAAGGCTATTTTCCGGAACGAAAACGGCCTTGCCCAGGTGGACGGTGATGTCTGTCTCACCTGCGGATACTGCGCGCCGGTATGCCCGGTAAGGGCCATCATCATGTGGTAGGAATAAGAAATTTGGAGAAATGTCATAAAGATCACGTTTATGGCATAAATAGAAGGGTTGAGGGCACTCTGAGTCATTGATTCATTGAGCAAAAAGAGGTAAAATATATACATATTATACCCTTATCGCATTATGCCCGGAGATGATCTCCGGAACCAGTGAGACAATGAACAGATTACCAGCAGATAACTTCATAGAGGACAGGAAGTTTTTCTTGAAGCGGAAACATCGGACGCCATTGATGATCTCCATGGCGGTCGTTGTTTTTGCTGTGTCCTATCTCCTTGTTCTGCCAGCCTTTACATTAGATGAAGATGAGGCCGCGGACCAGGGCGGGGTGGACCTGCCGGCAGCCGCGGAGCAGCTGGCCTTTGAAGGCGACGGTTACAGCATCGCCCTGGACGCCGATAAGCAGGCCGGTCTGCCGGAGGGGACAGAGGTCATCTCAGAGGAAGTGGCTTCGGACTCTGCTGACTATGAGGCCTGGTGCGACGAGGCCCTGAAAGCTATGCAGGAGGAAGGCCAGGCTGGAGACAGCACGGTCATCAGTTCTGCCAGATTCTACGACATTTCACTTGAGGCGGACGGCCAGGCCATCGAACCCCAGGCCCCGGTCAATGTCAGGATATCATACGACAAGGCGGTCTCCATGAAGAGTTCCGAGGGACTTCGCCTTATCCATTTCACGGCGGATGAGAAGGGAGACCTTCATCCGGAGCTTCTCAGCGAAGACAGGGTGGATATCAACGGGTCGGATGAGAAGGGCTCGGTCAGGGTCAGCGATGTTGCCTTCGAAGCCGAGGGCTTCTCCATGTACGGCCTGGTGGGGACTACCATCGAGGAAACCGTTCTTGCCAGTGACGGAAATAACTACAAAGTGACCGTGATCTGCGGTCCTGATTCCGGTATCCCTCAGGATGCCGGTCTTGCTGTGTCCGAACTGCTTCCTGACCAGGAGGCTGAGGGCGTGACTTATGACCAGTTTATGGAGCGCACAGAGGATGCTCTGGGACTGGGCGAAGGGGGTATCGATTATATTCGCATGTTCGATATCAAGATCGTGGACGGGGATGATCCGGATGTCCGCTATCAGCCGGCGGAAGGAACATCGGTCCAGGTGAAGATCGAACTTGAGGACGCCGAAAGCGACCGGCTGGATGTGGTCCACTTCCCGGACGGCAGCACCGAAGGGGAGGCGGTGAAGAGCGCAGCTAAGTCAGGTGACAGTGGCTGTACGGTCGAATTCGACGCTGAAGGCTTCTCTGTTTACAGCATCGTAAGCTCGGGAGCGACCACAAATCTGAACGGACGGACCTTCGCCATCATCAACACCAATAACCTTACGGCGGTGCAGGGGACCAATCTTCCCGGCTCCAATAATACGAGACTGAGTGAGATCCGCGTGGCCCTCAGCAACGATAATAAAGTCCGTACCCTGTCGGATGTGGCCATAAGCAAGTGGACCTTCACCCA
>CAMOZS010000174.1 GCA_946631075.1 uncultured Bacillota bacterium
CCACCATCATCTTCATCAACCAGCTCCGTGAGAAGATCGGCGTCATGTTCGGCAATCCGGAGACGACCACCGGCGGCCGGGCCCTGAAGTTCTTCTCATCCATGCGTATCGATGTGCGCAGGGTGGAGACCATCAAGTCCGGAGACCAGGTCCTGGGCAACCGGACCAAGGCCAAGATCGTCAAGAACAAGGTAGCGCCTCCGTTCAAGCAGGCGGAATTCGATATCATGTACGGCAAGGGCATTTCCAAGTCCGGCGACCTGCTGGACTGCGCCGTGGACGGCAAGATCATCGAGAAGGCCGGCTCATGGTACAGCCTGGACGGACAGAGGATCGGACAGGGCAGAGAGAACGTGAAGGAATATCTGGAGTCCAATCCCGAGGTCATGGACATGGTCGAGCAGAGGCTGCGTGACAACCTCAAGGCCGAGCGGGAGAAGGCCAGAGGCGGCAATAACCAGGATCAGGACGGAGAAACGCCGGACGGCCTGCGGGTCGACGCGGACGGCGTCATCATCGAATAGAATCAAATAAATTTGTTGTTTGACAACAAAAAATATTGACATAACTTGTAGAATATTATATATTATCTACAGAAATCATATTTCATTCAGAGGTAAGATCATGTTGATGCACACAAGGACAGCTGCATATTTCGGCTTTAGCTACCAGGGCTATTACTTTAGCGCTGGTAACTTGTGCTGCAAGCATCCCGATTAGACCCCGAATGTAATTGACCTGATGAACGAAACGGTGTTTGCGGCTGCAGACACCGTTCTTTTTATTCTTGCCCGAAAGGCGCATTAACGGAGGAGAAGTAGTATGGAAGATTTATTGACAAGAAAAAACGAGATCGATCGCCAGATCCAGCAGCTCTATAAGCAGAGGATGGCTCTGGACCAGGAAATGACAGCCGGGCCGCCCCAGGGGGACCTGCGCCAGCTTTTGCAGGATGCCATCGAAAATTCGGAGAAGTCCTTTCCGGAATACGCGACGGTCGCCTGCCAGGGCGTGGAGGGAGCCTATTCGGACGCGGCGGCAAGGAAGCTGTTTCAGTATCCCGGGATCATGTTCTTCCGGAACTTTGAGAACGTCTTCAGCGCCATCGAAAGCGGCATGTGCGAATACGGGATCCTGCCCATCGAGAACAGCACGGTCGGATCGGTCAACCGGACCTATGACCTGATGAGCGAACACAAATTCTATATCGTCCGCAGCATCCGGCTCAAGATCGACCACAACCTGATGGCAAGGCCCGGGACCAGAGAAGAAGACATCACCGAGATCTACTCCCATCAGCAGGCTTTTGATCAGTGCGACCGGAACCTGCGGAAGAGATTCCCCAAGGCCAAGCTGACCATGTGCGCCAATACCGCCGAGGCGGCCAAGAAAGTAGCCGAGTCCAATGAGGCAGGCAAGGCGGCCATCTGCTCTCCGGAGTGCGAGGCCCTGTACGGACTGAAGACGGTGGTGGAGGAGATCCAGGACAACAACCACAACTACACCAGGTTCATCTGCTTCACCAAGCGGCCGACCATCTTCGCCGGAGCCGACAAGACCAGCTTCCTGGCCATCCTGTCCAACAAACCGGGCAGCCTCTACCAGGTGTTGAAAAAGTTCAACGACATCGGCTATAATTTAATCAAACTGGAATCCAGACCGATCCCGGATACCGAGTTCCAGTTCATGTTCTATTTCGACTTCGAAGCATCGGTCTACCATAAGGATTACATAGACACTTTGTGCGAGCTGGAAGAAGAGTGCGAGATGATGGAGTATCTGGGAAGCTACAGTGAGAAGATCTGATCGAGGAGGATCCAAATGATAACCGTATTAAAAGAAAACGCGACTGCGCAGCAGCGTGACAATCTGATCAAATGGTTCGAGGGCCAGGGCCTGACCGTCCATGTGTCCAAGGGCGAATACCAGACCGTTCTGGGCCTGGTCGGAGATACATCCCGTGTCGATGAAAGCCTTGTGGAGGCTCTTGACATCGTCGAGCGGGTCACCCGTGTTACCGAAAGCTACAAGGCGGCAAACCGCAAATTCCATCCGGAGGACACGGTGGTGACCATCGGGGACGTGAAGATCGGCGGAGGCAATTTCGCCATGATCGCTGGCCCGTGCTCCGTTGAATCGGAGGCACAGATCCTGGAGGTGGCCAAGAAAGTCAAGGACTCCGGAGCAGCACTCCTGCGGGGAGGCGCCTTCAAGCCGAGGACATCGCCCTATGATTTCCAGGGCATGAAGGCCGAGGGCCTGGAACTTCTGCTCAAAGCGAAGAAAGCCACCGGCATGCCCATCGTCACCGAGATCATGAACGCGGAGCACCTGCCTTTGTTCGAGGATGTGGACGTGCTCCAGATCGGCGCCAGGAACATGCAGAACTTCGAACTGCTCAAGGCGGTCGGCAGGACCGGCAAGCCCATCCTGCTCAAGCGGGGCCTGGCCAATACCCTCAAGGAGCTGCTGATGAGCGCTGAATACATCATGTCGGAGGGCAACGAGAACGTCATCCTCTGCGAGCGGGGGATCCGTACCTTCGAGACCTACACCAGAAACACCCTGGACCTGTCGGCCATCCCGGCCCTCAGGGAGAAGACCCACCTGCCCATCGTCATCGACCCAAGCCACGCAACCGGCAGGGCGAGCCTGGTCGAGCCCATGGCTCTGGCAGCGGCAGCGGCCGGTGCGGACGGCCTCATGATCGAGGTCCACAATGACCCCCAGAACGCCCTCTGCGACGGAGCCCAGTCCCTGACACCGCAGCAGTTCGATGAGGTCGCAGCCAAGGTGATGAAGATTCGTGAGGTAGTCGGATGATGCAAAAGCTGGAGAAGGCAGAGAAGAAGACTCTGGGCGTCGTCGGCCTGGGCCTGATCGGAGGATCCTTCGTCAAGTCCTATGAACTTGCGGAGGACTGGCAGGTCTTTGGTTTCGATGCGGATGAGAAGATCAACCAGTTTGCCATGCTGGCGGAAGATATCGACGGTGTTCTTGACCAGGACACGATCAGCCTTTGCGATCTGATACTGCTCTGCGTGTATCCGGAGGCTGCCATCACGTGGCTTTCGGAGCACGCCCATCTGATCCGCAAGGACGCGGTGGTCATCGATTGCTGCGGAGTCAAGGAGAAGGTCTGCGGGCCATGCTTTGCCATTGCCCGGGAGCACGGATTTACCTATGTGGGCGGCCACCCCATGGCCGGCCGCCATTTTTCGGGATACAAATACGCGACGGAGAAGCTCTACCGGGGAGCACCGATGGTCATCGTGCCGGAAGTCTACGATGATATCGAACTGCTGGCCAGGGTCAAAGGCCTTCTGGAGCCGGCCGGCTTCGGTTCCATCAGCGTGACCACAGCCGAGGATCACGACCGGACCATCGCCTTTACCTCCCAGCTGGCTCACGTGGTTTCCAACGCCTATGTCAAGAGTCCGACGGCGGAGGGCCACAAGGGCTTCAGCGCGGGCAGCTACAAGGACCTGACCCGGGTCGCCTGGCTGAACGAGAAGATGTGGACGGAGCTGTTCATGGACAACCGGAAGAACCTGTCCGGGGAGCTGGACCATCTGATCGACCGCCTGGCGGAATACCGGGACGCCCTCGAGGCGGAGGATTATGAGCGGATGGAATCTCTGCTTGCCGAAGGAGTAAAGAGAAAAACGGAGATCGACGG
>CAMOZS010000175.1 GCA_946631075.1 uncultured Bacillota bacterium
GCCTCCACCAGGGCCGGGATCCGCTCTTCATAGTCCCGGGTGTTGACGCCGGCTCCGACCACATAGCGCTTGTTGTCGTCCAGCAGTTCATCTGCGTATTCTTTATGTGTATCGTAGTCCTTACGGAAAACGAAGTAGACCAGCCTTTGCTCTTCGTCCACCACCGGCAGAGCGTTGAGCTTGTTGTCCCAGAGCATGTCGTTGGCCTCGCTCAGGCTGATGCCTTCCTTGGCGCATACCAGCTTCTCGAAGGGAGTCATGAACTCGCTGATCCTGGTATCCGGACTCATCCGGCTGACCCGGTAGTCACGGCTGGTGACCAGTCCGACCATCCTGCCTTCGGAGGTACCGTCCTCGGTGACCGCCGTCGTGGAATGGCCTGTCCGCTCCTTGAGCTGGAGCAGCTCAGCCAGAGTCTGATCCGGCCGGATATTGGTGTTGCTCCTGACGAAGCCTGCCTTGTGGTCCTTGACTCTGCGGACCATGGCTGCCTGGCTCTCGATGGGCTGGGATCCGAAAATGAAGGAGATCCCTCCCTCCTTGGCCAGGGCGATGGCGAGCCGGTCGCCGGAAACAGCCTGCATGATGGCGGAGGTCATCGGTATGTTCATGGACAGGGCCGGCGTTTCTCCCTTGCGGAACTTGACCACCGGCGTCCTCAGCGACACGTTCTCCACTCTGCAGTCGGCTGATGAATAACCCGGAATCAACAGGTATTCGTTAAAGGTTCTGGATGGTTCATCATAAAAGTAGGCCATTAGTTTCTCCTCTCTGTCTGTCTTGCTACAGCTCAATGGCGGCAAGCTCCCGCGCCGCTTCGTCAATATCCTCTTCTCCATAGACCCGGTATCCGGCTTCCCGCAAAAGCTGGACGGCCACCCCTTCTCCCGGGACCTTGTGTCCTGAGAAGCTGCCGTCATGGATCAGCTTGCTGCCGCAGGCCGGGCTGCCCTGCTTCATCACGCAGAAAACTACGTCGTGCTCCCTGGCCAGACGCAGCGCTTCAGCGGCGCCGGCCTCATATTCCTTGGTCACGTCCCGTCCGTCCCTTGTCACGACCAGGTTTCCCCTTCTCTGGGAATCCACTCTGGGAACGGGAAGTCCTCCGAAGACTTCCGGACACACCGGGATCAGCCGTCCTTCCTCCTTCCACTTAAGGAATACCGGATGGGTCAGGGTCTTCTCTCTTCCGTCGTAGCGGACGATACGGTCTCCGTACAGACACTGACTGACCAGGATCTTTCTCATTGCTAGCCCTTTCTTTTCTGCGCAGATTGTTTCATTATATTTTACTACAGATCATGACCGGATGCACGGTTTTTCTTCACATCTCCGATATCGGTAACGATCCGGTATCCGGCGGCAAAAACACGGGCTTCCAGACAGGACCGGCACTGGGCCGACTCTTCTCCCGTGCAGATCTTGTTGTCATAGAGCTCATACTTCTCCCTGACCTCGACCGGAGACAGGTTGGGCATGACAACATTGGCCCCGGCCTGAAGGCCCAGCTCCCTCCCGCTGGGATGGATGGTCCCCAGGGCCGTGGTCGAGGGGATCAGAGCCCAGGGAAAGATCAGGCGGAGGATGGCGATGAGCCGCAGGGTCAGCTGCATGCTCCCGTCCTCCCGGTCCCGGAAGGGGGTGTTCTCGTGGCGCAGGTAGGGTCCGATCCCGATCATGTCCGGCTCAAGCTCCTGCAGGAAGCGGATGTCCCGGATCAGATGCTCCCCCGTCTGCCCCGGTGCTCCCACCATGAAGCCGGAGCCCACCTGATAGCCGATCTCCTTCAGATCCCGCAGGCAGCGGATCCGGTTATCCAGTCTCATCCCGGCCGGGTGGAGCATCCGGTAGAGGTCCGGATCCGCCGCCTCATGCCGGAGCAGATACCTGCGTGCTCCCGCCTCGAAGAGCTTCCGATAGCTTTCGGTGGTCCGCTCGCCGGCGGACAGGGTGATGGCGCAGTCCGGGAATTCCCTGTGGATGGCTTCGACGATGCCGGTCAGGACCTGGTCGGTATAATAGGGATCTTCTCCTCCCTGGAGGACGAAGGTCCGGTAGCCCAGGCCGTAGCCCTCCCTGCAGCAGCTGAGGATGGTCTCCCGGTCCAGTCGGTAGCGGTCCGCCTTCCTGTTGCTTCTGCGGATCCCGCAGTAATAGCAGTCGTTCCTGCAGAAGCTGCTGAACTCGATCAGTCCCCGCACGTAAACAGCGTCCCCGTAGTTCTCCCGGCGGACCTTATCCCCTTCTGCGATCAGGGTCTCCTCTTCCTGCCCCTCCAGCAGGCGAAGGAGGTCTTCATCGGGCAGGTCTCTGTGCTGTTTCAGGCGTTCTGTGATCGTGCTCATGGCTCCTCCCTTCATGCGCCTCAAGTATATCACGGGGCCAGCCTTTGCAAAAGAAAAAACACGACCTTCTGCCGTGTTCTTTCGTATGGTAAGGATTTATTTGTGGTGGCGTGATGTTGTATCGCTTAGAAGTTGAAGTCCTCGGATGCTGCGGTTCTTTCGCCTGCCAGGCTGTTAACGATCTCAGCGCTCATCTCAGCGTTTGCGCCGGCTGTTCTCATGCTCATCTGAGCAACTTCCCTCATGGTCCTGTTGTCGACACCTGCCAGGAATCCCAGTGCGCTTCTGCAGTTTCTCATCATGTTCTCTCTGTTCATTTCGTTTCTCATGGTTCCTACCTCCTTGTATGTGTAACTTTGATTCTTTAACAGATTATTGTCTTTCTGTCCTTCGACAATTGTAGTATAATGCTTCTAACGATAAAAGTAAAACGGTAGTTTCTTATATGAAATTAAAGTAGCACTTATATGCTTGCGGAAAGGCTGGTAAATACATGGAAAAACTCAACACGACGGTATTCCTCAAGGTCGTCGAGACGGGAAGCTTCAAGCGGACCGCCGATATCCTGGGCTACACCCAGGCCGGCATCAGTTATATCATCAACGCCATGGAGAAGGAGTTCGGACTGACCCTCTTCCACCGGGAATACGGGGGCGTGCGGCTGACCAGCGAGGGCAGGCAGCTCCTCCACCTGATCCGCCAGATCGCCGACTGGGAGCACTATCTGGAGCAGGCCATCAACGACATCCGGGACCTGAAGACCGGTACGGTCCGGGTCTGCACCTTCAACAGCGTCTATATCCACTGGCTGCCCGGGATCATCCGCAAATTCCGCGACCTCTATCCCAACATCGATGTGGAGATCGTCAGCTGCGAGGCGGACCGGGACATCGAGAAGATGATCTCCGGCCGGGAGGTGGACTGCGGATTCATGCCCGACATCCCCTACGCCGGCATCGACTACTTCCCTCTGATGGAGGAGTCCCTTATGGTCGCCGTGTCCCTGGACCATCCCATGGCAAAAGAAAAGAAGTTCCCCCTCAGCGAGATGGGAAACTATCCCTACATCATGTTCTCCTTTGATAAGCCGGATTTCAACGACCTGATCTTCCGGAACGGGATCAAGCCCCAGACGGCCTTCACCGTGGATAACGACTACGCCGCCATGGCCATGGTCAGCCAGGGTCTGGGCATGTGCATCTTCCCCCAGATCCTCCTCAACGATATGCCCTTCCCCATCCGCTGCCTGGAGCTGGACCCGCCCCTGCGCAGGAACATCAACATCGCGACCCATTCCATGGACACCTG
>CAMOZS010000176.1 GCA_946631075.1 uncultured Bacillota bacterium
TCCGCCCCCGCCGCAGCAAATGCCCGGGCGGAGTCGTACTCGCAGTTGGTGCCCGGGAAGGCCGGGATCAGCACCTTGGGCTTGGCGGTCCGGATGGAGGCCGATGCCTTCAGGGCTGTGGATGCCGCGTACTTCAGATCCGGCAGCTGCTGCTTTGTGGTCTCGATGTTGAAGGGATAAACGGACTCCAGCTTACCCTCATAGATGGACAGGAGCTCGTCCAGTGTCACTGTTTCCCCGCCGCAGCCGCAGACGATTTCCGCTGCCTCGGTGGTGGTTCCGAGAAGCAGACAGTTGCCGGCCTCAGGCATCTCGCCCTCCACTTCCAGGATGAAGGAGCCGTAGTTCCATCCGAAGATGGTCTCATTGAAGGCATCTCCGCCGAATCCGTCAGCGAACCTGAATCCGATCCGGTTGCCGAAGGCCATCTTCATGATGCCTTCCGCGATGCCGCCGTGACCCGGTGTCCAGGCCGCGCACAGTTTGTTCTCGCGGGCCAGGCCCCGGACGATCTCGAAGTTGGCTTTGAGGGAATCCGTATCCGGCAGGCCTTCGCCTGTCAGGGCCGGGCTCAGCAGGTAGACCTTGTGTTCCGCCGCCTTGAATTCCGGTGAGATGATCTGATCCGCCTCTGCTGTGGTCACCGCGAAGGATACCAGCGTGGGCGGAACATCGATGTCCTCGAAGGATCCGCTCATGGAGTCCTTGCCGCCGATGGCTGCCGCTTCCAGACCCATCTGCGCACGGTATGCGCCCAGCAGGGCCGCGAAGGGTCTGCCCCACCGCGCCGGTTCCTTGCCCAGCTTCTCAAAGAATTCCTGGAAGCTGAGATAGGTCGCTTCCTTGGCTTCGCCGGCCGCGCAGACCAGCTTGCACATGGAATCCACCACCGCCAGGTAAGCGCCGTGATAGGGGCTGGCCTTGGTGATGAATGGATTATAGCCCCAGGACATGATGGATGCTGTGGAGGATGTGCTCTTCTCCACGGAGATCTTCTGGGCCATGACCTGGGCCGGGGTCCGCTGGTACTTGCCGCCGAAGGGCATCAGCACGGTGCCTGCGCCGATGGTGGAGTCGAATTTCTCCGACAGGCCCTGCTTGGAGCAGACGTTGAGGTCCCCTGCCATTGCCTTGTAGTTCTCGGCAAAGGATCCTGCCACTTCCTTCTTCGGCATCCTGGCGCTGGCCGCCTTGACGGTGATGTGCTTGTCCGCGCCGTTGGAATCCAGGAAGGACCGGGCGATGTCTACGATGGTCTTGCCGCGCCAGTGCATGACCAGCCGGGGCTCTTCCGTGACCACCGCCACCACAGTTGCCTCCAGGTTTTCCTGGGCAGCCAGTTCGAAGAAGCGGTCTTTGTTGTCCGCCGCCACCACCACAGCCATTCTCTCCTGGGACTCACTGATGGCCAGCTCGGTGCCGTCCAGGCCCTCGTACTTCTTGGGGACCACGTCCAGGTCGATGTCCAGGCCGTCGGCCAGCTCGCCGATGGCGACGGAAACGCCGCCCGCGCCGAAGTCATTGCAGCGGCGGATCATCCGGGAAGCTTCCGGATTGCGGAAGAGTCTCTGCAGCTTCCTTTCTTCCGGAGCATTTCCCTTCTGGACCTCCGCACCGCAGGTCTCAAGGGAGGATACATCGTGGGACTTGGAGGATCCGGTCGCACCGCCGCAGCCGTCACGTCCGGTCTTGCCGCCCAGCAGGATGACGATGTCTCCCGGCTCGGGCCGCTCACGGATGACATTGGCCGCGGGAGCCGCGCCGACGACCGCTCCCAGTTCCATATGCTTCGCCGCGTAACCGTCGTGATAGATCTCCTCGACCAGTCCGGTAGCTACGCCGATCTGGTTGCCGTAGGAGGAATATCCGTCGGCGGCGGAAGTCACGATCTTTCTCTGGGGCAGCTTGCCCTTCAAGGTCTGATCCAGGGGACGCAGAGGATCGGCCGCTCCGGTGATCCTCATTGCGGTATATACATAGGCTCTTCCCGACAGGGGGTCGCGGATGGCGCCGCCGATGCAGGTGGCCGCGCCGCCGAAAGGCTCGATCTCTGTCGGATGGTTATGGGTCTCATTCTTGAAGAGGAGGAGCCAGTCTTCATCCTTGCCGTCGATCCTGGCCTTGATCTTGACCGTACAGGCGTTGATCTCCTCCGACTCATCCAGGCCCGGCATCTTGCCGGCGGCCTTCAGAGCCTTGGCCGCGATGGTACCGATGTCCATCAGGGTGACCGGCTTGGTCCGTCCCAGGTTCTGGCGGATCTGCAGATAGTTCTCATAGGCTGCCCGCAGGATCCCGTCCTCATCGTCTTCAAAGCGTACTTCGTCGATGACGGTATTGAAGGTCGTATGTCTGCAGTGATCGGACCAGTAGGTGTCGATCATGCGGATCTCGGTCAGGGTGGGAGCACGGTCCTCGCTGCGGAAATATTCCTGGCAGACCAGCAGGTCATCCAGGTCCATGGCCAGGCCAAGATCATCCACCATGGCCTGCAGGCCGTCTTCCTCAAGTGTATTGAAGCCCTCGATGACCGCCACATCCGGCGGAGCATCGTAGACCACCTTCAGGGTCTGGGGCTGGTCCATGGCAGCCTCTCTGGTCTCGACCGGGTTGATCACGTGTCTTCTGATCTTGTCCACGTCTTCATCGGTCAGGTCCCCTTCCAGGGCGTAGACCCTGGCGTAGGCCACCAGAGGCCGCTCCTGCTGGGAAATGATCTGGATGCACTGGGCAGCCGAGTCCGCTCTCTGGTCGAACTGACCGGGCAGGGCTTCCACAGCGAATACCTTGAAACCGTCCAGCCCAGCCTTTGCGATATCCCGGTAGACCAGGTCGACCTGGGGCTCGGAGAAGACATTCCCGATGGCCGTCTCAAACAGCTGGGGATCCACGTCCTCCACATCGTAGCGATTCAGGATCCGGACTCTGTTCAGGCCGCTGATGCCGAGAAAGGTCCGGACTTCGGAGAGAAGTGCTCTCGCCTCGCTGGCTTCCGACTCTTTTTTCTCAACGTATACTCTGTAAACCATTGGTCATTTCCTTTCCGCGGCCAGTGCCCGCTGTCCGATGTCTTTTCTGTAAAATGCTTTTTCAAAGGAGATCCGCTCCACGCCTGCGTAGGCGTCATCGATGGCCTCCTGGAGGCTGTCCGCCACGGCCGTCACGCCCAGGACCCTGCCGCCGCTGGTCTTCAGCACATCATCCTCCAGCCTGGCACCGGCAATGAAGATGTCCACGTTTTCGTCCGTCTCGCCGATCCTGAGCTCGAATCCCTTCTCATAGCTGACCGGATAGCCGCCGGATGCCATAACGACGCAGCAGGAATACTTGTCGGCGAACTTCACGTCCACCTCGGCCAGCCGCTCGTCGGCCACCGCCTCCATGATGGTGTAGAGGTCGGTCTCAAGCAAAGGCAGGACCACCTGGGTCTCGGGATCGCCGAACCGGCAGTTGTATTCGATCACCTTGGGGCCGTCCTTCGTGATCATCAGGCCGAAGTAGAGACAGCCCTTGAAGGTTCTGCCCTCGGCGTTCATCGCTTGGATCGTCGGCAAAAAGATCTTCTCCATACACTCCTGAGCGATCGCGTCGGTGTAGTACGGATTCGGCGCGACCGTGCCCATACCGCCGGTGTTCAGACCCGTGTCGTTGTC